>NZ_VLJQ01000104.1:0-9634 GCF_007829375.1 Nocardioides sp. J9
CGGGTAGTCGGGTAGTCGGGTAGTCGGGTAGTCGGGTAGTCGGGTAGTCGGGTAGTCGGGTAGTCGGGTAGTCGGGAAAACGACACCGACCCGCCGCTGTGACAGCGACGGGTCGGTGCGTGGAGCGGTGCGTCAGGCGGGGAAGCCCTCGCCGGACTCGGCGAGCTTGCGCAGCCACGGGGTGGCCTCGAAGCGCTCGCCGTACCTGGCGGCCAGCTCGTCGGCCCGCGCGAGGAACGCGTTGAGGCCGACCTCGCCGGTCGCCTTGTCCTCGTAGCCGACCATGAACTGCACGGCGCCACCGGTCTGCGGCGGGAAGCCGATGCCCATGATGGAGCCGATGTTCGCGGCGGCGGCGGAGGTGATGACGCCCTCCTCGAAGCACTTCGCGGTCTCGAGCGCCTCGGCGAACAGCATCCGGTCGCGCACGTCCTGGATGTCGGGCTGCTCCTCGGCGACCGGGAACACCTCGGAGAGGCCCTCCCAGATCGACAGGCGCTTGCCGGTCTCCTGGTCGTAGTCGTAGAAGCCGGCCTTCTTGAGGCGGCCCGGACGACCCAGCTCGAGCATCTTCTCGACGACCTTGATGCCCGGGTGCTCCGTGGTCATCGTGCCGTCACCCTTCTCGGCAGCCTCGCGGGTGGCCTTGGCGATCTTGCCCATGAGCTCGAGGTTGAGCTCGTCGGACAGCTGCAGCACCGGGGCCGGGTAGCCGGCCGACGAGGTGGCGCGCTCGATCGTCCACGGCGCGACGCCCTCGGCGAGCATCGCCATGCCCTCGTTGACCATGAAGCCGATGACGCGCGAGGTGTAGAAGCCACGGCTGTCGTTGACCGTGATCGGCGTCTTGCGGATCTGCTGCACGACGTCGATCGCGCGGGCGAGGCTCTCCTCGGAGGTCTCCTTGCCGGAGATGATCTCCACCAGCGGCATCTTGTCGACCGGCGAGAAGAAGTGCAGGCCGATGAAGCGCGGGCGGTCGGCCTCGTTCTCCAGGCCGGCCGCGAGCTCGGTGATCGGCAGGGTCGAGGTGTTCGAGCACAGCAGCGCGTCGGGCGCGAGGTGCGGCAGGATCTCGGCGAACACCTTGGCCTTGAGGGCCGGGTCCTCGAAGACGGCCTCGACCACGAGGTCCGCGCCCGCGGCGGCGGACGGGTCGTCGGTCGCGGTGATCCGGCCGAGCAGCTCGGCCTTCTTCTCCTCGGTCGACTTGCCGCGGCTGATCGCCTTGTCGAGCAGGCCCTCGGAGTAGGACTTGCCGCGCTCGGCAGCCTCGACCGAGACGTCCTTGAGGACGACCTCGACGCCGGCCCGGGCGAGGACGTAGGCGATGCCCGCACCCATCATGCCGGCGCCCAGGACGACGGCCTTCTTCGCCTGGTAGGGCTCGATGCCCTTGGGGCGCAGCGAGCCGGAGTTGATCGCCTGCAGGTCGAAGAAGAACGCCTGGATCATGTTCTTCGAGTTCTGGTTGACGATCAGGTTCGCGAGGTAGCGCGACTCGATCCGCGAGGCGGTGTCGAAGTCGACCTGCGCACCCTCGACCGCGGCCGAGAGGATCGCCCGCGGGGCCGGGTAGTCGGCGCCCTTGAGCTGCTTGCGGAGCAGGGCCGGGAAGGCGGGCAGGAAGCCGGCCAGCGCCGGGGACTTCGGGGTGCCGCCGGGCATCTTGTAGCCGGGCGCGTCCCACGGGTTGAGGGCGGCCTCGGGGTTGGCCTTGATCCACGCCTTCGCGGCGGGGACGAGCTCCTCCTGGGTCTCGACGACCTCGTCGACGACGCCCTTCTTCAGCGCCGCCTGCGGGTTGAACTGCGTGCCCTGGAGCAGCACGTCCATCAGCGCGGTCTGCAGGCCCCACTTGCGCACGGCGCGGGTGACGCCGCCACCGCCGGGCAGCAGGCCGAGGGTCGCCTCGGGCAGGCCGAGCTTGATCTTCGAGTCGTTGACGACGATCCGGTGCTGGGCGGCGAGGGTGATCTCGTAGCCACCACCGAGCGCGGCGCCGTTGATCGCGGCGACGACCGGCCTGGGGAACAGCTCGAGGCGGCGCAGCGCCTTCTTGACGTTCTCCGCCATCTCGAAGACGTCCTGGGCGTCGTCCTTGGTGGCGGTGACCATCCGCTTGAGGTTGCCGCCGGCGAAGAAGGTCTTCTTGGCCGAGGCGATGACGACGCCGGTGACGTCGTCCTGCTCCTCGTACAGGCGCTCGACGGCCTCGGCCATCGAGGTGATGTACAGCTCGTTCATCGTGTTCGCGCTCGCGGTCGGGTCGTCGAGCGTGAGGGTGACGATGCCGTCGGCGTCGCGGTCGTACCGGACCGCGGTCTGCGTGTCAGTGCTCATGTCTTCTTTCGGTTCCGTGAAAGTTCGAGAGGTCGGGACGAGACGCTCAGACGCGCTCGACGATGGTCGCGATGCCCATGCCGCCGCCGACGCAGAGCGTGGCGAGGCCGCGGCGCAGGTCGCGCCGCTCGAGCTCGTCGATCAGGGTGCCGAGAATGATCGCGCCGGTCGCACCCAGCGGGTGGCCCATGGCGATCGCGCCGCCGTTGACGTTGGTGATGTCGTGGCTGATGCCCATGTCGCGCATGAACCGCATGGCGACGGCGGCGAACGCCTCGTTGATCTCGAACAGGTCGATGTCGCCGACCTCGAGGCCGGCCTTGGCCAGCGCCTTGCGGGCGGCCGGGGCCGGACCGGTGAGCATGATGATCGGGTCCGCACCGGAGACCGCGGTGGCGATGATGCGCGCCCGCGGGGTCAGGCCCAGGTCCTTGCCGACCTGCTCGTTGCCGATCAGGGTCAGCGACGCGCCGTCGACGATGCCGGAGGAGTTGCCGGCGTGGTGGACGTGGTTGATCTTCTCGAGCCAGTGGTACTTCTCGAGCGCCACGTCGTCGAAGCCGGCGTCGGCACCGAGCTGGGCGAAGGACGGCTTGAGGCCGGCGAGGCCCTCGACGGAGGTGTCGGGGCGGACGGTCTCGTCGCGGTCGAGGATGGTCAGGCCGCTGACGTCCTTGACCGGGATGACCGCGTTGTCGAAGTAGCCGTTGGCCCACGCCTTGGCGGCGCGGTGGTGCGACTCGGCGGCGAACGCGTCGACGTCCTCGCGGCTCCAGCCCTCGATCGTCGCGATCAGGTCGGCGCCGATGCCCTGCGGCACGAAGCCCGCCTTGAACGCGGTGGCCGGGTCGGACGCCCAGGCGCCGCCGTCGGAGCCCATCGGGACGCGGCTCATCGACTCGACGCCGCCGGCGAGGATCAGGTCCTCGAAGCCACCGCGGATGCGGCTGGCGGCCTGGTTGACGGCCTCGAGGCCGGAGGCGCAGAAGCGGTTGAGCTGGACGCCCGCGACGGTGTCCGGCAGGCCGGCCGCGATGGCGGCGGTCTTGGCGATGTCGCCACCCTGGTCACCGATCGGCGACACGACGCCGAGGACGACGTCGTCGATCCGGTTCGGGTCGAGACCGGGGTTGCGCTCCTGCACGGCGTCGATCAGTCCGACGGCGAGGTCGACCGGCTTCACCTCGTGGAGGGAGCCGTTGGCCTTGCCCCGACCGCGCGGCGTGCGGAGGTGGTCGTACACGAATGCTTCTGCCATGACCGTCCTTGTGTCCTGGTTCCAGTGGCGGTGTGGCGGCGTCGCGAGGCGCGCCGCGCACGGGATGGATCTCCCTTGGGAACGATTGTGACACTATTACTGTCATGGTCAAGAGCGAGGGCCCGGCAGGTGATGCGACGCACACCACTCCCGGGGGGCAGGGCGACGAGGACCTGCTGACCCTGGAGGAGCTCACCCGGCGCACCGGGCTGAGCGTGCGCACGGTGCGCTTCTACACCTCCCGCGGCCTGGTGCCGCCGCCGATCCGTCGTGGTCGGTCGGGCTACTACAGCGCCGAGCACGTCGCCCGGATCGAGCTCGTCCTCGAGCTGCAGAGCCACGGCTTCACGCTCTCGGCCATCGAGCGGTACGTCGCCGGCATCCCCGACGACGCGACACCCGAGGACATCGCACTGGCGCGCACCATGCTCGCGCCCTGGCAGTCCGACCTGCCGGTCGAGATGGACCGGTCCCAGCTCGAGCAGAAGGCGGGACGCGAGCTCTCCGACGACGACGTCGCGACCCTGCAGGCCCTCGGCGTGATCCGGATCCGCGGCTCGAAGTACCTCGTCGCCACGAACCAGCTCGCCATCGGCGTGCGCCTCATCGAGCTCGGTTTCCCGCGCGAGGTGGCGGTCGCCGCGGCCGCGGTCTACCAGGAGCACGGCGAGCAGATGGCCAAGGAGCTCTACGACGTCGTCAACGACAAGCTCGCGCCCCTGTACGACGACGCGGCCACCTCGGAGCACTACCGCGAGATCATGGAGCGCCTCAAGCCGCTGTCCGTCGGCGGCCTGGTCACCGCCTACGAGGCCGCCGTCGCCCGCGCGGCCCGGCTCCCCCGCCGCCGCGGCGATTGACCGCACGAGGGAGAGCGGCAGGGGACTCCTCCTGCCTGCCTGCCTGCCTGCCTGTCAGGAGGGCGCGACGCCGGTCAGCCGGAAGCTGCCGTCCTCAGCGGAGCGTCCGGCAAGACGGGCGAAGCTCGTCGAGGACGCGATCCCCGCTCGTCGTCAGGTGCGGCAGGTCGACCACCTGCCGGGCGAGCTCGGGCACGTCGAGCAGCAGCGACCACGTCAGGTCGGTCATGAACCTGTGGATGCCGGCGTGCCCGCTCTCGTCGCGCATCGCGCGCAGGTAGGCCTCGTCACACCGGACGTCCCTCATCCTCACGCGAGCAGGTCCTTCGCCATGACCGCCACCATCAGTCGGTGGCGTCAGACTTCTTCGACGTCGCAGTTCTGGAGGCTCGTCCGACTGACGAGCTCGTAGGCCCGGTCACTCAGCCTCAGCCGGAAGTCCTCAGCCAGGCTCACGTCGTCGTCAGCACTGCCCGTGACCTGGAGCCAGCGGAACGTCGGCAGCTCGAGCGAGGGGTCGATGAGTGCTTCCTCGTCAACCGTCACGTCGGCCTCGGCAAGCGCATATCCGCTCAGGTCGGACTCCTCCAGGATCGACGCGAGGCGCTCGGTCACGAGGTAGACGGGAAACACCTCGAGGAGGTCGTCGCCGAGCCACCCCGTGAGGGTGATGTGGAAGCGCACCACTCGCGGAGGGTGTACGGAGGTGTCGAGCTCACCGCGTTCCCCGATCTCTCCGGGGACCTCGGGTTCCAAGATGAAGGACATGGAGAGGATCCTTCCTCATCAGACCGGCGGGTTGAACAGGTGGCCGAACTTCTTGTCGATCTCTGTCGCGAAGTCCAGGAGCTCCTGCTGGGTTGCGGCAGGATGGGTCCGGTAGAAGCGGTTCCACTCCTTGCGGATGGCACTCAGGTGCACGGTGTTGTTGACGTCCCGAGGGATTCCTCGCAGGTTCTCGATCGAGTGGAGCTCGTCCTGTGAGACCACACCCGGGTACCTGCGGCTCACCTGTCGCTCGACCGCGTGGTGGACGACCGTCTCGCTCATGTCGACATCCGGGTTCGCCGACGAGAACGTGTTTCGGTAGTTGTGGTCGCTCGTGTTGCCGAACGTCGCCCTGTAGTCCGGAGCCCGTCCCGGGTTGCCGGTCAGGGCGGACGCGGCCCTGTCCGTCGCGTCGATGTCGTCCGCGTTGCGCGCCGTCCGACGACCCTGTCGACGCAGCTGGCCGCCGACGCCGTCGCCCATGTTGCGGAAGCCCTTGACGAAGGCCTCCATGATGTCGTCCCACACCTTGCGGTTCACGTCGTCTCCCTCAGCCGCCGGTGACGTTCAGGCTCATCAGGTCGGCGAGGAGCTGCTCGGTGCGGTCCTCGATGTCAGCCGCGTTGACCTCCAGCTCGGCCGATGCCTGGCCGAGCGCGGCGAGGTCCGCCATGAAGCGCCCGGGGTCGGCACCCGTGGCCTCGACGATCGGCGAGTCCAGGACGGCCATCACGATCGCCGGCACCTGCTCGGCCAGCGGCTCGATGACCATCGGCAGGACGATGCCCATCGCCTCCTCCATCGCGATGTCCATGGCGGCGTTGAGGAGCGCCTTCTTCGCGAGGATCACGGCCACGGCGCCCGGTGCGGTGAACGGGTTGGTCAGCATCGCCGCCACCGTGACGGCCGTGGAGGTGACGTCGATGATCACCTTGGTCTTGAGCGCGGTGACGACCCCGGCCGCGATGTCGACGCCGGTCGCGGCGGGGTCGATGACGTCGACCAGCTTCTGCAGGTTCTGCGACCGGTTGGCGTTCCACGCCGCGACGTACGCGAGTCCCGCCTCACCCTCGAGGGAAGCGGCGAGCTCGCCGTTGATCTTGTTGTCGGTGCGCTGGATGACGTCCTCGAGGTCGCCGCCGTAGGCGCGCAGCATCTCTGCACCCCGGCGCATCTCGTCCTCGTCGAGGTCGGGCCACTCGAAGCCCAGCTTGTCCATGATCCAGACCAGGCCGTCCGGCAGCATGATCCCCACGGCAGCGTTTCCCTTCGGTCAGACGGATGTGCCCGACGACTCCTTCCCGAGGTGCGTCGTGGCAAACCCGGGGGCGACGAGCCGCGGCCGCCCTGGCCGCCGGACCGAAGGGTCCGTGGCTCAACGAGCGCGGGAGCTGAACCCCGCCGCGCTGTGGCCACCACCGGATCCGGTGCCACGCGAGCGCGAGCGGCCGCGGCCGCCACCCGAGCGCTGACCGGCCGGCTTGCCGCCCTGGCCCCCGGTGCGGGCCTGGCCCGAGCGCTGCCCGCCCTGGCGCGAGCCGCCCCCGGCGGTCGGGCCGGACTGCTTCGCGGCCGGCTTGCGACCGGAGCGGCGTCGGCCGCCGCCACCGTTGCCGCCCTTGCCGCCGCCCTGGGGGGCGGCCGGCGTCAGGTCGATCCCACCGGGGCGGGAGCGCTCGCCGGGGGCGAGGTCCTGCAGCAGCGGGTGGTCCGGCGCGGTGATCCGGGTGGTGGTCGGCTTGATCCCGGCGGCCCGGGTGAGCGCGCGTACGTCGCCGCGCTGCTCGCTGGTCATCAGCGTCACCACGGTGCCGGCGGCACCGGCGCGGGCCGTGCGGCCGGACCGGTGCAGGTAGGCCTTGTGCTCGGCGGGCGGGTCGGCGTGGACGACCAGCGACACGTCGTCGACGTGGATGCCGCGGGCCGCGATGTCGGTGGCGACGAGCGTGGTCGCCGTGCCGCTGTGGAAGGCCTCGAGGTTGCGGGTGCGCGCACCCTGGCTCAGGTTGCCGTGCAGGTCGACGGCCGGCACGCCGTTCTTGTTGAGCTGGCGGGCCAGCGCCTTCGCACCGTGCTTGGTGCGGGTGAAGACGACGGTGCGGCCGGGCGCACTGACCAGGTCGAGGAGCACCGGCAGGCGCTGCTCGCGCTCGACGTGGAGCACGTGGTGGTCCATCTTCGCCACGGGCGACTGGGCCGAGTCGGCCTCGTGCACGGCCGGCTCGTCGAGGTAGCGCTTGACCAGGACGTCGATCGCGTTGTCGAGCGTGGCGGAGAACAGCATCCGCTGGCCCGACTTCGGCGTCTGGTCGAGGAGGCGGCGCACGGCCGGCAGGAAACCGAGGTCGGCCATGTGGTCGGCCTCGTCGAGCACGGTCACCTGCACGTCGGCGAGGCTGCAGTGGCCCTGGCCGATGAGGTCCTCGAGCCGGCCGGGGCAGGCGATGAGGACGTCGACGCCGTTGCGCAGGGCGGTGACCTGCGGGCCCTGGCCGACGCCGCCGAAGACGGTCGTCGTGCGGAGGCCGGCGGCCTCGGCGAGCGGGGCGACGGTGGCCGAGATCTGGGTGGCGAGCTCGCGGGTGGGGGCGAGCACGAGGGCACGCGGCCGCTTCGGGGCCGGCCGGCGCGTCGTACCGGACGCGAGGCGGGCGACGAGCGGCAGCCCGAAGGCGTAGGTCTTGCCCGACCCGGTGCGGCCGCGGCCGAGCACGTCGCGGCCGGCGAGCGAGTCGGGCAGCGTCGCTGCCTGGATCGGGGTGGGAACGGAGATCTGGGCGGCGTCGAGGACGGCGAGCAGGTCAGTGGGTACGCCGAGGTCGGCGAACGTGGACGTCACAGGTGGTTCTCTCCGGGGAGCGCAGCGCAGAGCGCGGCGATTCCCCTCAGCTGGGCGTCTCGCCGTGCTGCCCGTCTGGTGACGGGGCGGTGAAGCGGTGCCTCTGTCGAGGGGCGCTGCGCGTGAGCGGTGCGCCGGGACCCGGGGCAAGACTGGCCGGGTCGGTGCGACCAGCCTAGGGCCCCGGGGTCCGCGGCGGTGAATCGGCGGCGGTGGCGTCAGCCCTCGTCGGTGACCTGGACGGCGGCGCCGCGCTCGATCAGGCCGTCGACGTCCTCGACGCCCCACGCCGCGAGCGCGTCGCGGGTGTGCGCACCGGCGACCGGGGCCGGCGGCAGCGAGAGCGAGGCCTTCGTCCGCGAGAACCGCGGGGCCGGCTGCGGCTGCAGCACGCCCTCGTGCTCGACGAAGACCTCACGCGCCTTGATGTGCGGGTGGTCCCTGGCCTCGCTGATCCGCAGGATCGGCGCGACGCACGCGTCGGTGCCGTCGAAGACCGCGCACCACTCGTCGCGGGTCTTCTGCTTGAACGTCGAGGCGATGAGCTCGCGCAGCTCGTCGGTCTTCTCGAGGTCCCAGCGGTCGGGGGCGACGTCGGCGATGCCGAGCAGCTTGAGGAACTCGTCGTAGAACTGCGGCTCGAGCGCGCCGACGGACATGTGCTCGCCGTCCGCGGTCTCGTAGATGTCGTAGTAGGGGGCACCACCGTCGAGCAGGTTGGACGCCCGCTCCTCCTTGAAGCCGCCGCCGGCGAGGAAGGCGGCCGTCATCGCGTTGAGGTTGGCGGTGCCGTCGACGATGGCCGCGTCGACGACCTGGCCCTTGCCGGAGGCCTTCGCCTCGAGGACCGCGGCGAGGATGCCGATGACGAGGTAGGTCGACCCGCCCCCGAAGTCACCGACCAGGTTGCCCGGGAACTGCGGCTTCTCCTTGACCTGGCCCAGGCCGTGCAGCGTGCCGGTGATCGCGATGTAGTTCATGTCGTGGCCGGCGGCGTGCGCCCACGGGCCGTCCTGGCCCCAGCCGGTCATCCGCCCGTAGACCAGGCGCGGGTTGCGCTCGTGGCAGGCCTCCGGACCGAAGCCGAGCCGCTCGGCCACCCCCGGGCGCATGCCCTCGACCAGCACGTCGGCCTGCTCGACCAGGTCGAGCACGGTCCTGACCGCCTCGGGGTCCTTGAGGTTGAGCGCCACGCTGGGCCGGCCGCGGTTGAGGAGGTCGTGCGACCCTCCGGTCAGCATCTGCCCACCGGGCCGCTCCACGCGGATCACGTCGGCGCCGAGGTCCGCGAGGATCATGCAGGCGTGCGGGCTGGGCCCGATGCCCGCGATCTCGACGACCTTCAGGCCCTTGAGCGGACCGGTTCCCTGACCAAGCTCGAACGTCATGGGCAGATCATGGCACGGATCGTGACAGTGTTGGTGTCACGGTCCCACGGCGCGAGCACGTCGTCTGCCCAGTCGACCGTCCGCCGCCGGTCGAGGCGAAGCGCCCCAGCGCCGAGTCTCGAAACCAGCGGCCCCGATGCACCGGACTGTGCCCACCACAGCCCGCCACGCAGGCCCG
>NZ_VLJQ01000104.1:9772-27032 GCF_007829375.1 Nocardioides sp. J9
CCCGACTGTGCCCACCACAGCCCGCCCCCAAGGCCCGGAGGTTTCGAGGCTCGGCCGCGGGCGGCCTCGCACCTCAACCACCGGGAGTTGCGCTCGGACCACCTACGTCAGTCTCGCCGCCAGGCGGACTGTGCCACCCATCGGAGCCAACTGCGCGCGCGGCAGCGTGGCGCCCGCGCCGGAGGCGCGTCGAGGGCAAGTGCGGRCCGAGCTTGCGAGTGCCTGCGCGCAGCCCTCGACAGGCGACACGCTCGCGCTGGCGCAATCAGCCAGGGCTGACGATTCTCTCCAGCTCGAAGTGCATGGGGTCGGTCCAGGCCCAGTCGCCGCCCCAGGCAAAACCCCAGTACTTGAAGATCGCGACGACCTCGCGGTTCATCTGGCCGACGGTGCCGCGCTGGTTGCCGGGGACGTTGAAGTCGAGGGCCAGGCCGAAGGAGTGGTTGGAGAGCTTGGTGGAGCCGGCGATGAAGCGGGGGTAGTAGCAGCCGGCGTACTCGTCGGCGTGGATCTCCTTGGCGAGGCCGCGCTTGACGACCTCGATCAGGGCGGCGCGCAGCTGGGGCATCATGTGCTTGTTGCAGGTGACGCGGCCCAGGATCGGGACCTGCTCGGTGACGATGTAGCTGCGCACCCAGGCCGGGTCGGGGGCGATCCGGCCACCGCCGATCGGGGTGTAGCGGTAGGTGCCGACGGCGTCGCGGAACGCGCCGACGGGCACGACGTTCTGGAAGGTGCCGAGGTCGAGGCCCTCGCTGGCGACGATGTCGAGCGCGGTGATGGAGAACCGCTCCTTTCCGAAGGCCTTCTCGATCCGCTCGCGGACGGCCTGCGGGGAGGCGATGCCGGTGTTGATCAGGACGGCGTTGTTCTCCGGCAGGCCGAGCTCCTCGCCCCACCGGGAGTTGATCATGACGTCGACGCTCTCGACCTCGGCCGGGGACCAGGCGCCGACGTGGAGGCGCTGCTTGCCGATCTGGAGGTAGCCCTCCCCGTCGATGGGCAGCTCCTTCTGGAGGTGGTCCATGACGGCCACCTCGCCGCCGGCGATGCGGTCCCACTGCTCCTGGAACTCGGCGCTGCGACTGCCGGTGAAGCCGCGGTAGGCGGCGCCGTCGACCGCGGCGACGTTGTAGACCTTGCCGTCGACGGTGAAGCTTCCGTACGACAGCAGGGTGTGCGCGGCGACGCCCTTGTTCTTCTTGACCTTGACCCCGAGGAGCTTGTCGACGTCCTCGTCGGGGATGGTCTCGTCGCTCACGAGGAGCAGGTCGTCGCCGTACTGGGTGCCGGTGAACTTCCCGGGCGCCGCGACGGCGTGCGCGGGGTCGAGGGCGTCCTCGGGGACCGGCTCGGTCGAGGCCGCGGCCTTGCTCGGCTCACCACCGTCGGCCTGGCCCTTGTCGGCGTCGGCGCACCCGGCGAGCAGGGCGGCGCCGAGCACGGCCGACACCGCGGTCGCCCGTGCAGCACCCGTCCTCGCGCGTCGCGCCAGCCCCATGGCCCCTTCCCCGCCACCGGTCCTCCCGGCGGTCCTCCCGGAACGAGGGTAACGCCTGCCCACCACCGCAGGTGCCGGAACCGGCTCGCCCCGGACCGGCGTCAGCCGAGGACGCGCATCGCGATCCACGCGATGTCGTCGGCGGTGCGCGCCGGGTCGGCCGAGGGCTGCATGACGTGGCTGAGCACGACCCGGACGACCATGTCGATGCTCGCGTCGAGCCGCTGGGGCGGCAGCTGGACGTCGTAGGCCGCCACCCGCTCGCGGATGACGAACTTGGCGCCCTCGAGGAGGTACTCCGAGTGCGTGGTCAGCAGCGGGAGGAGCTCGGTGTCGGCGCCGTGGGTCGCGGAGACGACGGCGTGCAGGAGCGCGTTGTCCTCGGCGTACTCCAGGACCCGCTGAGCGGAGTCCCGGATGGCCGCGATGAGGTCGTCGGGGTGGGCGTCGAAGGACTGAGCCACCCCGTCGAGGAAGCGGTCGAGCTCGCGCATGACCATCGCCTCGGCGAGGTCGTTCTTGGTGCCGATCTCGTTGTAGACGGTCTGGCGGCTGACCCCGGCGTGGTCGGCGAGGCGGGCCATGGTGACCCGCCCCCACCCGTCGGTGGTCATGACCTGCACGGCCGCCTCGAGGAGCCGGTCCCGCAGCGACGGGGGCGCGGCCGCGAAGGCCCCCGCCACCCCGTCACCGGGACGTCCGGCCACGACGGACACCAGCTCCCTCAGCCCTCGAGCGACAGGGCCAGCACGGGGCAGGCCTGCACGGCGGCGTAGACGTGGGCGCGGTCGGACTCCTCGGGCGAGTCGTCGAGGACGTTGACCTTGTCCTCGTCCACCTCGAAGTAGTCGTTGGCCATGGCCTCGCACATGCCGAGGCCCTCACACTTGTCCAGGTCGGCGATGATCTTCATGTCTCAGGCCTGCACCTTCTCGGGGTCGAACGGGATGAAGTCGATCTTCTCGCGAACCCCGCAGTCAGGACAGAACCAGTCGTCCGGGATCTCGCTCCACGCCGTGCCGGCGGGGAAGCCCTCGTGCTCGTCACCGGCCGCGACCTCGTAGGTGTAGGAGCAGCCGGGGCACTTGGCCGCGAGCACCTCGCCCTCGAACTTCTGCGCGAAGAGGTCCTCGGTCTTGACGTTGTGCTGCGACGGCGGCGGGAACTTGGCGAGGTACTTCGCCTCCTTGCCCGGCTTGATGTTGGCGAGGGTGACGTCGCCGTCGAGGTGGTCGACGACCCGCTTGTCCATGACCTTGCGCCACAGCGGCGGGATGAGCGCCAGGTCGATCATGCCGGCGTACCCGGTCGGCAGCGCCGGCGACTCCTTGAAGTCGCGCAGCGTCTGGTAGCGCCGGGTCGGGTTGGCGTGGTGGTCGCTGTGGCGCTGCAGGTGGTAGAGGAAGACGTTGGTGACGATGTTGTTCGAGTTCCACGAGTGCATCGGAAGGACCCGCTCGTAGCGCTGGCGCTCGCCGACCTTCTGCCGCTTCATGCCGTAGTGCTCGAGGTAGTTGACGATCTCGAGCAGGGAGAAGCCGACGACCATCTGCAGCAGGAGGAACGGGATGGTGCCCGGTCCCCACAGCGCGATCACGGTGCCGAAGAGGACGACCGACATCAGCCAGGCGTTGAGGACGTCGTTGCCCCAGTGGAAGGGGTGGGTCTTCTTGCGGGCGTAGCGCCTGGACTCCAGCGACCAGGCGCTCTTCAGCGACCCGGAGACGGTGCGGAACCAGAAGGTGTAGAAGTTCTCACCCAGCCGGCTCGAGGCGGGGTCCTCCGGGGTGGCGACGCGCACGTGGTGGCCGCGGTTGTGCTCGATGTAGAAGTGGCCGTAGAAGGACGGCGCCAGCGCGATCTTGGACAGCCAGCGCTCGACGGACTCCTTCTTGTGGCCGAGCTCGTGGGCGGTGTTGATGCCGATGCCGCTGATCATGCCCAGCGACAGGGTGATGCCGATCTTGTCGACCACGGAGAGGTCGAAGTCGCGGACCAGGTCGGCGCTGACGTTGGTGGCCACCCAGTCGGTGAGGCCGAGCAGGTCGGCGACGCCGGCGACCGGGTTGCCGCCCGCGACCATGTACATCACGCCGAAGAAGGCGAGGTACTGCAGCGGGAGGTACATGAAGACCACCCAGCGGTAGTACTTGTCGTTCTCCAGCTCCTCGATGACGTCGTCCGGCGGGTTCGTCGGGTCGAGGCCGGCCAGCAGGTCGAGCACGGGGATCACGCCGAAGACGAGGATCGGGCCGATCCAGAGCACCCAGGCCCAGCCGAGCTCGGCGTAGGTGAGGAACGCGATCACGGCGAACCCGGGGATGAGCAGCCCGAGCAGCCAGAGGTAGCGCTTCTTGTCCTTCCACTTCTCGGTGGAGCCCTCGGGGACGGTCTGTCCGATGTCGGTCGGTCCGGTCATGTGTCTGCCTTCCATCCGGGCGACGGCCGTTGTCGCTTGACAAGAAGGTACGAGTTGTAAAGACGTTTGACAAGAGGGCGGCAGTTGTAAAGTTGGGTCACGGGTCAGCGGACCGCGGCGCCCACCCGGACCGGGAGGTGCTCGAACCCGCGGAGCACCCGGGTGGGTCGCGGCTGCGGGGTCCCGCTGAGCCGCAGGTCCGGGAAGCGCTCGTACAGCGCACGCAGGGCGACGGCGGCCTCCAGGCGGGCGAGGCTGGCGCCGAGGCAGTAGTGCACGCCGGCGGAGAAGGCGACGTGCTGGTCGGCGTTCGCCCGGGTGACGTCGAAGGTCGCGGGGTCGTCGAACACGGCGGGGTCGCGGTTGGCGCCGCCGAGGTAGAGCAGGATGCCGTGGCCCGGCTGGTAGGCACGGCCGGCGACCTCGGTCTCGCGGAGCGCGACCCGCATCGTCAGCTGCACCGGCGACTGGTGCCGGAGCACCTCGTCGACGGCATTGGGCCAGCCCTCGGGGTGGTCCAGCAGCCAGCGCAGCTGGTCGGGGTGCCGGTCGAGGAGCACGACGGCGTTGCCGATCAGGTTGACGGTGGTCTCGAAGCCGGCCGCGAGCACCAGCAGGCCGACCTGGTGCAGCTCGGTGCGGTCGAGGCGGTCCGGCCCGTCGAGCCGCGCGAGCTGGCTGATCAGGTCGTCGCCGGGGTCGGCCGTGATCCGCTCGACGTGGCCGGCGAACCAGGTGTGCAGCTCGCGCAGCGCCGTCTCCGCCCGGCGGTACTGCCCCCACGACAGGCCGGGGTCGAGGGTGACCGCGGCCTCGTTGCCCAGTTGCAGCAGGCGGCCGCGGTCGTCGGCAGGGACGCCGAGCAGGTCCGCGATGACGGTCACGGGCAGCTGCGAGGCGTAGTCCTCCACGAGGTCCAGCTCGTCGTCGGCACGGTCGGCGATCGCGTCCAGCAGCTCCGTCGCGACGTCGGCGACCCGGTCGCCGAGCCGGCCCACCTTGCGCGCGGTGAACGCCCGCGCGACCTGCTTGCGGTAGCGGGTGTGCAGCGGCGGGTCGACGGCCAGCATCGACGGCGGGTCGACCGGGCCGAGCGCCTCGGGGTCGATCACCTTGTGGTGCAGCCACTGCAGCGGGCGCGGGAGCTCGCCCTGGCCGCCGGCGGTGCCGAAGGCGTCGCTGCGCAGCACCTCGTTGCACACGGCGTGGTCGACGCTGGCCGAGATCACCTCGTTGGCGCTGACCGACCCGCGTGCGCGGAGCTCCTCGTAGGCAGGGAAGGGGTCCTCGCGCAGCGCCGGGTCGACGACCATCCGGCTGATCAGGTCGCCGCGGCGGGCACCGCGGTGGATCAGCGCGCGCTGGAGGCCGTGCGCCAGCCCCCACGCGACGAAGGACCGGGGCGTGTCCAGCGCCCGTCGTAGCGTGCTGCGACCGGGCACCTGGCTCGTCGTCATCGTCCCCACCGACCTCTCCCCACCTTCGACCAGTCCCCCACGCGGGGGTTGCTCCCGACGGTACGACGACGGGCTGGCCACGCCGTGGCGCGACCAGCCCGTCGTCGTACCGGCTGGGCCTGCTGGGCCTGCTGGGCCCGCTGGGGCCGCTGGGGCCGCTGGGGCCCGTCCGGCTCAGGAGCCGGTCGCCGCCCCGTCCCCCGGACCCGTGCCCGCGCCGACGGCGTCGAGGCCGCCCGCGGCCTTGTCCACCGACCGGTGGATGAGCCCCTCGAGGTCGATGCCGGTCGACGTCTTGAGCATCTGCAGGGTCTGCGTGACGTTGTCGGTGACCTGCTTCGGCAGCGCGCCCGCGCCGTCGGTCGACAGCACGGTGAGCGTGTCGATCGCGCTGATCGGCGAGGCGACCTCGCGGGCGATCTGGGGCAGCACCTCGATGAGCATCTGCAGCACCGCGGCGTCGTTGTAGTGCGCGAACGCCTCGGCGCGCTTGTCCATCGCCTCCGCCTCGGCCTGGCCGATGGCGAGGGTCGCGGCAGCCTGCGCCTCACCCTCGGCGCGGGTGGCGTCGGCCTCGGCCAGACGGCGGCCCTTCTCCGCCTCACCACGCTTGAGGCCCTCGATGGCCTCGGCCTCGGCGAGCGCGGCACGACGGGCCTTCTCGGCCTCACCGCTGAGCTTGGTCTCCTCCGCCTTCGCCTGCGCGGCGGCGATGGTGGCGGCCTTGCGGGCGTCCGCCGCCGCGATCTCCGCGGTGCGACGGGCCTCGGCCTCCTGCTCGACGCGGTAGCGCTCGGCGTCCGCAGGCTTGCGGACCTGGGTCTCGAGCTGGCGCTCGGTCAGCGCGGCCTGCTGGACGGCGACCTTCTCCTGCTCGGCGAGGATGGCCTGGTCCCGCTCGGCCTGGGCCAACGGGCCGGACGCGGAGGCCTGCGCGGCCGCGGCGTCGGTCTCGGCCTTGATCTCCGCCTGCTTGAGCGCCAGCGTCCGCTGGGCGATGGCGATCTCCTGCTCGGCGGCGATCTGCGCCTGCTCGGCGGCCCGGCGGGCGTTGGCCTCGGCGATCCGCGCCTCCTGGCTGGCACGTGCGGCCTCGGGGCGGCCGAGGTCGGCGAGGTAGCTGCCGTCGTCGGTGACGTCCTGGATCTGGAAGGCGTCGAGGATCAGGCCCTGGCCGGTCAGCGAGCTCTCGGACTCGTCAGCCACCCGCTGCGCGAACGCGGCGCGGTCGCGGATGATCTGCTCGACGGTCAGGCCGCCGACGATCGAGCGGAGCGCACCGGCGAGCACCTCCTGGGTGAACGGCTCGATGTCAGCCTGCTGCGACAGGAAGCGCTGCGCGGCGAGCCGGATCTGGTCGGCGTTGCCGCCGACCTTCACGATGGCGACACCGTCGAGGTTGAGCTTGATGCCCTGGCCGGAGACCGCGCCGCGGATCTGCACGGAGATCCGGCGGCTGGAGAGGTCCATCGTGGCGAGCTTCTGCACGAACGGGATGACGAAGACGCCACCGCCGAGGACGACCTTCTGCCCGGACAGGTCGGTGGTGAGCTCACCGGTCTCCGGGTTGATCACCGCCTTGCCCTTGCGGCCGGTGACGATGAAGGCCTGGTTGGGACCGGCGACCTTGTAGCGGCTGGTGACCAGCAGCACCAGCAGGACGAGTACTCCGACGATGCCGATGATCGGCACCCAGACAGCGGTGTTCATGATCTCTCTTTCGCTTCGGCCGTTACTCGGCGAGGGTGGGGGGTTGCCAGGTCGCAGCGACGCTGACGGCGGTCGGGGAGAGCACACCGGTGACGTTGACCTGCGCCCCGGCCTCGATCGGGGCGGCAGCGCTGGCGTTGAGCTGCAGGGCGTGGCCGCCGACGACGACCCGCACCACGCCGTACCCGCCGACGGGGATCGCGGTGATCACCTGGCCGACCTGGCCGACGCTGTCGCTGATCGACACGGTGCCGTCGCTCGGCCCGTCCTTGACCAGGCGGGTGATCCACCACGCGAACCAGCCCACGACGAGCCCGGCACCGGCGCCGACGGCGAGCGACACCGGCAGCGGGGCGCCGGCGCCATCGGCGGCCGTGCCGCCGAAGCCGAACGCGCCGATGAACCCGCCGAGCACCGCAGTCGAGAGCCAGCCCGCCTCGAGGGCCTCCAGCGCCCCGTCGAGGAGGTCGCCGGCGACGAGCGAGAGCAGCAGCAGGGCCGTCCCGACGACACCCAGGACGAGGAAGACGGTCACGAACACTCCGATGGGTGAGGGGGCCGGGACCCACACCCTAGTGAAGGTTCCCCGGACGCAGACACCTGTTTCCCCGCCCGGCAGCGACGGAAACCCGACCTCCGCCGCGCCCCGCAGCCTCGGGCCGCCGCCGACCGGACCCGTGACCGCCGTCACATTTTTGCACTCTGTTGCGCTCGGGTGCAAAGATGCACTCGTGATCGAGGCGTGCACGAACAGGCGCGAGGCCAAGCGCCTCCAGACGATGCTGCGCCTGCAGCACTGCGCGATCCGGCTCACCCTCGACCAGGGCTTCGACGGCTGGACCATCGAGGACCTCGCCGCGGCCGCTGACGTCTCGCGCCGCACCGTGTTCAACTACTTCGAGGGCAAGGCCGAGGTCGTGCTCGGCCCCGAGCCCGAGATCAGCGACGAGCTGCTGGAGGCCTTCGTCGGCGGCGGACCGAGCGGGCGGCTCTTCGACGACCTGGTCGTCGTCGCCCACGAGGCGACCCGGGAGCACGAGCTCACCGAGCTGGACCTCACCCAGGTCCGCGACGCCATCATCAACGACCCGCACCTGCTGCGGTTCGTGCACGAGCGGTTCGAGCTCGCCGCGGAGCAGCTCGGCGACCTCGTCCGGCAGCGCGAGGGCGCGGACTTCCCGGCCGACCGATGCCGCACCATCCTCCGCCTGCTGATGGCGTGCTTCGACGACGCCCTCGAGCGCACCACCGCCGACCCGGACCGCACCTTCCACGAGCACTTCGACGCCTCCGTGGCGGACATCCGCTCGGCCCTCGCCTGACCCCTTCCGCCCACCCCGGCACCGGCGACCCCGGCGCCACCGACAGCAACCGACACCAGGAGACCCACCCATGGCCCGCCTGCTCTACAAGCTCGGCTCCACCGCCTACCGGCGCTGGCCGCTCTTCATCGCCGGATGGCTGGTGCTCGCCGTCGCGATCGGCGCCACCGCGGCCGTCGCGTCCAAGCCCTTCTCCGACGAGTTCACCATCCCCGGGATCCCGTCCGAGAAGGCCGCCGACATCCAGCAGGAGCTCTTCCCCGACGCCGGCAGCGCGTTCGACGACGCGACCGTCAACGTCGTCGTCGCCGCGCCCGAGGGCCACACCCTCGACGAGCCGGAGTACGCCGACGCCATCGCCGACCTGGTTGCAGCGATCCCCGAGCTGCCGCAGATGGACGCCGACGAGCCGCAGCCCGGCCTCGTCGACCCGACCGTCGCGGACGCCGGCCTCGAGAAGCAGTACGTCGACGCGGCCGAGGCTGCCGGTGGCGACGTCGCCGCGGCGAAGGCCGACGCGGCCGCGCTCTCCCCGCTCTCGCGCGACGGCCGGATCGGCACGCTGTCCTTCGAGTGGGACGTCGACACGGTGGCGGACCTGGAGCCGGCCTCGGTCGAGGCGCTCCAGGAGCTGATGCACGACACCACCGAGGAGACCGGCCTCGTCGTCGAGGCGAACGGCCAGGGCATGACCGTCATGGAGGCCCCCGGCGGCACCGCCGAGCTGATCGGCCTCGGCGTCGCCCTGGTCGTCCTGCTGCTCACGTTCGGCTCGTTCATGGCCGCCGGCATGCCGCTGGTCAACGCGATCTTCGGCGTCGGCCTGAGCATGGGCGGTGTCACCGCGATGACCGCGGTGATGGACCTCAACTCCTCCACCACGGCGCTGTCGACGATGATCGGACTGGCCGTCGGCATCGACTACACGCTGTTCATCCTCGCCCGCTACCGCACCGAGCTGCACCACACCGACGACCGCCGCCACGCCGCCGGCATCGCGGTGGGTACGGCGGGCTCCGCGGTCGTCTTCGCCGGCCTGACCGTGCTGATCGCGCTCAGCGCGCTGGCCGTCGTGGGCATCCCGTTCCTCACCGCGATGGGCCTCGCGGCCGCGGCCACCGTGCTGATCGCCGTCCTGGTCGCGCTGACTCTGCTGCCGGCACTGCTGGGCATGACGAAGTCGAAGGCGTTCGGTGGCCGGGTCCGCACCTACGCCCCGAAGCGCGACGACCACGGCCGCGTGCACAACAACGGCGTGCGCTGGGCGCAGCTGGTCGCGAAGCGCCCGGTCGCCTGGGCCCTGGGCGTCGTGGTCCTGCTGGGCGCGATCGCCACCCCGATCACCCAGATGTACCTCGCCTTCCCGAGCGACAGCACCGCCTCCAGCGACACCACCCAGCGCAAGGCTGCGGACCTCGCCGAGGAGGCCTTCGGCCCCGGCCGCCAGGGTCCGTTCGTGGTGGTCGTCGACGGCCGCGAGGTCGCGGACGACGACCAGCGCGCCAAGGCGTTCGAGCAGGTCGTCGACTGGGCAGCCGGCCAGGACGACGTGCAGAACGCACAGCTGGTGCTCACCAACGCGCCGGTCGACGACAAGGGCGCACCGACCGGTCCGGCCACCGGGGCGATCATCCAGCTGACGCCGTCCTCCGGCCCGGACGACCCCGCGACGCTCGACCTGCTCGACGCCCTGCGCGCGGGCCAGGACGGCATCGAGCGGCGGACCGGGACGACGGTCGGCGTCACCGGCCTGACCGCCATCACCACCGACGTCTCCGACCAGCTCAACGGCGCGCTGCCCGTCTACCTGGCCGTCGTCATCGGCCTGGCGTTCATCCTGCTGGTGCTGGTGTTCCGCTCGATCCTGATCCCGCTGACCGCGACGCTCGGCTTCCTGCTCTCCGTGCTGGCGACCCTGGGCGCGACGGTCGCGATCTTCCAGGAGGGCTGGTTCGGGATCTTCGAGGGCCAGCCGATCGTGTCGTTCATCCCGATCTTCGTGATCGGCGTGGTGTTCGGCCTCGCGATGGACTACCAGGTCTTCCTGGTCACCCGAATGCGCGAGGCCCACGTGCACGGGCTGTCGACCCACGAGGCCGTCGTCGACGGGTTCCGGAACTCCGCGCGCGTGGTCACCGCCGCCGCGGCGATCATGATCGCGGTGTTCTCCGGCTTCATCCTCGAGGACGACGCGATCATCAAGTCGATGGGCTTCGCGCTGGCGCTGGCGATCGTGTTCGACGCCTTCATC
This sequence comes from Nocardioides sp. J9, assembly GCF_007829375.1. Classification (NCBI taxonomy): domain Bacteria; kingdom Bacillati; phylum Actinomycetota; class Actinomycetes; order Propionibacteriales; family Nocardioidaceae; genus Nocardioides; species Nocardioides sp. J9. The sequence continues at coordinate 20,433 of NZ_VLJQ01000104.1, forward strand.
GTCCGGATGGTCCTGATCCCCGCGCTGCTCTACGTGATGGGCGACAAGGCCTGGTGGCTGCCGGCGTGGCTGGACCGGGTCCTGCCGAACGTCGACGTCGAGGGCGAGTCCCTCGAGCGGGCCTCCACCCCGGTCGCCGTGGCCGGTCGCGACGACGACCGCGAGCTGGCCGGCGTCTGACCGGCGGGACCGGCGAGAACGGTCAGGCCGGCTGGTCGAGTGCCTGCTCGATGTCGCCGGCGATCTTCGACGGCTCGGTGTTCGGGGCGTAGCGCCCGAGCACCGAGCCGTCGCGTCCGAGGAGGAACTTCGTGAAGTTCCACTTGATCGCGCCGCCGAGCAGTCCGCTGCGCTGCTCCTTGAGCCACTGGAACAGCGGGTGCGCCTCCTTGCCGTTGACGTCGACCTTGGCGAACATCGGGAAGCTGACGCCGTAGTTGCGCTGGCAGAACTCGGCGATCTCCTCCTCCGTCCCGGGCTCCTGGTGGAGGAACTGGTCGCACGGGAAGCCGAGGACGGTGAAGCCGCGGTCGGCGTACTTCTCGTAGAGGCCCTGGAGGCCCTCGAGCTGGGGGGTGAAGCCGCACTTCGACGCGGTGTTGACGACGAGCACCACGGAGCCGTCGTACGACGACAGGTCGACCGCGTTGCCGTCGATCGAGATGGCGGAGAAGTCACTGAGGCTGGTCACGGCGCCAGTGTGTCACCGGGCACGAAGGGCCCTCGCCTGCAGGACGGCCAGGTCGGCCACGACGAGCGCCTGGGCCACGGCCCACACGCGGCCGGGGCCGTCGAGGCCGAGCGCGCCGGTGAGGGCGACCTCGAGGGAGGCGACCACCCACACGGCGTTGGCGGCGACGATCGCCCAGCCGGGACCGGGGGCGAGGCGGCTGCGGGTGTAGAGCGCGACGAGGAGCGTGTAGCCGACCAGGGCGGCACCGATCGTGCGGACCGTACCGGCGTCCCCGCCGAGCAGGTCGGTGATCGGCCCGGCGGCCACGAGGTAGGCCAGCGCGTTGGCGCCGGTGACGAGGGCGTCGGCGCCGAACCAGAGCCGGATCCGGCCGAGTGCGCTGCGGGTGCCGGTCGCGGTGGGGGTGCTGAGGATGGTCATCGGGTCCTCCTGGGGTCCGGGGGTTGCTGTCCCCCGAGGTTCACCCGTGGGAGGTGTGCCTGGCGATGACCTCGGAGGTCATGCCGGTGCGACGGATCCGCCACAGCAGCAGGGCGAGCAGCAGGACGATCACGTCGACCACGCCGATCACGACCCAGCCGAGGACGCTCGCCTGCTCGCCGTCGACGTGGTGGGCGCCCGGCTCCCCGGGCAGCACGCGCACGCCGACCTCGCCGGTCTCCTCCGCGCGCTGCCAGGTCTCCGGGTCCACCTGGGCGGGCCAGGTCCGCCCCGAGGGATCGACGTCCTCCGGCAGGCGGAAGCGCACGACGTGGTGGGGGTCGGACTCCTCGCGCAGCACGTCGGTGTCGGTGACCTCGGCGGTGACGTCGACGCCGTCGCGGTCGATGCGCCACTGCTGCCAGGTGTGGTGGAGGAGCGGCAGGTTCACCAGCACGGCGACGAGGAGCAGTGCGGCGTAGGCGCCGCGGCCGGGACGCACCGTGCTCACGCCCGCTCGGCGGGGGCGGTGGTGGGCCCCGACGGGCGCAGGCCCGGCCACGGCCGGCCCCACTGGTCGTCGTACGCGGTCTCGGCGAGGGGGCGGCGCTCCCGCACCCGGTGGTCGCGCTCGGCGTCGCGCTCCGGCACGTCGTCGGGGTTGCCCCGCACGCCGACCGCGATGCCGGCGACGATCCGGGTGCCGTCCGGCAGCCCGAGGCCGGCGGCGACGCCGTCGTGGTCGAAACCCCCGAACTGGTGGGCGCGCAGCCCCATCGCGTGCGCCTGCAGGGTGAGGTGGGCGGAGGCCTGGCCCACGTCGTGGACGGGGATGACCAGGTCCTTGAGCTCGTCACCGTCGGTGCCGAGGACGACCACGGAGAGGAAGACGACGGAGGCGCGCGGCACCCAGCCGGCGTTGCCGCGGCGCAGGTGGGGCACGAGGACCCGGTGCGCCGCGCTGCCGCGGGGGGCCACGACGTAGCGCCACGGCTGGCGGTTGCCCGAGCTGGGCGCCCACTGTGCCGCCTCCAGCAGCCGGGTGACCTCCTCGTCGGTGAGCTCGTGCCGGTCGTCGAACACGCTCGGGCTCCAGCGCGAGTGCATCGGCTCGGCGATCTCGACCGGGTTCATGGGGTCGAGTATCGCGAACCCCTCAGACCTGCAGGTAGGCGAGGACCGCCCGGACGCGCCGGTGGTCGTCGGTGTCGGCGGGCAGGTCGAGCTTCGCGAAGATGTTGTTGATGTGCTTGGCGACGGCCTTCTCGGTCACGACGAGGGCGCGGGCGATCCCGGCGTTGGCCCGGCCCTCGGCCATCAGCGCGAGCACCTCGCGCTCACGCTCGGTGAGCCGGGCCAGCGGCGAGTCGCGCCGTCGGTCGAGGACGGCGGCCACCACCGAGGAGTCGAGCACGGTGCCGCCGGCGGCGACCCGGTGGAGGGCGTCGACGAACTCGGCGACGTCGGAGACCCGGTCCTTGAGGAGGTAGCCGACCGAGCCGTCGCCGCTGGCGAGCAGCTCACGGGCGTAGAGCTGCTCGACGTACTGCGACAGCACAAGCACCGGGAAGCCCGGCCGCTGCTCGCGTGCAGCGATCGCCGCACGCAGGCCCTCGTCGGTGAACGTCGGCGGCATCCGTACGTCGACGACCGCTGCGTCGGCGGCCGGGTCGGCGAGCGCGCGCTCCAGCTCGGGCAGGTTGTCGACCGCAGCCACGACCTCGAATCCCTTCGCGACCAGCAGCTGGGTGAGCCCGGCGCGGAGCAGGGCGTGGTCCTCGGCGAGGACTACGCGGACGCCGGGCACGGCACCTCCCAGGTGACGACGGTGGGCCCGCCCACGGGGCTGGACACCGCCATCGTGCCGTCGAACGCCGCCAGCCGCACGGCGATCCCGTGCAGCCCGCTGCCGGAGGTCGGGTCCGCGCCGCCGCGGCCGTCGTCGCCGACCTCGCCGTGCAGCACGCCGTCGCGGTGCTGCAGCGTGATCCACGCCTGCTCGGCCGCGGCGTGCTTGCCGGCGTTGGCGAGGCACTCGGCGACGGTGAAGTAGACGGCCGACTCGACCGGCGCCGGGAGGCGGGGCACGTCCACGGCGAGCTCGACGGGCACGGCCATGTCGAGCGCGAGGGCGGAGACCGCGCCGGCCAGGCCGCGGTCGGCCAGCACCGGTGGGTGGATCCCGCGGACCACGCTGCGCAGCTCGCCGAGCGCGGTCGACGACGACGAGCGCGCATCGGCCACCAGCCGGCGCGCGGCCTCCGGGTCGGACTCGAAGAGGTCCTCCGCGAGCCCGAGGCTCAGCGACATGGCAGCCAGCCGGGCCTGCGGCCCGTCGTGCAGGTCGCGCTCGATGCGGCGCAGCTCGGCGGCGGAGTGGTCGACCACGACCGCCCGCGACTCGGCCAGGGCCCGGACCCGCTTCTCCAGCCGCTCGGTGCGCCCGATCGTCAGCATCGACCGGTCGACCGCCGACCGGGCCCGCATCAGCGGCTGCACGCCGAACCACCAGACCGGCCAGGTCACCACGCACAGGAAGAGCAGCAGGGCGAGCAGGGACACCACGAACCCGAGGGACATCGCCCACACCATCCACAGCAGGTCCCGCCAGGTCGACGGGTCGCCCGCGCGGGTCTGCAGGCGGGCGAGCGCGCCCCCGTGCAGCGGGAGGTACGGCGAGGGCAGGGGTGTGCCGAGGGTGTGGCCGGCCATGTCCCGGTGCCAGTCGACGAGCACCCGAGAGGCGGGCAGCAGGAACGCGAGCAGCAGCACGCCGGCCCACACCACGACCAGCGCGGCGCTGACCACGACCAGCACGAACATCACCACGACGGGGGTGAACAGCAGCACGTGCAGGAAGGCGTACCAGGTGACGACCAGGCGGCCGGCGGCCACGTCGTCGTACGTCCTGGGGATGCTCACCTGCCCATCTTCGCGTGACGGGCCAGCCGGCGGCAGTGGTGCTGGCACCACCACGGGGCGGGACGCACCACCCCTGACGGGCGGCGCCCGCGGSGGGAGCCTCGGAAGCAGCTCCCAACCACCCCCCGAGGAGATCGAGATGCCCCACCTGTCCGCCTTGCCCCGCCGGGCCGCCCGGTGGAGCGCCACCCACCCGTGGCGCGCCATCGGCGGCTGGCTGCTGCTCGTCGTCGTGGCCGTCGGCCTGGCCGTGGTCGTGCCGACCGACACCGCCGACGATGCCGACTACCGCACCGGTGAGTCCGGCCGCGCCGAGGCGCTGCTCGACGACGCCGGCCTCGAGGACCCGCCGTCCGAGAACGTCCTGGTCGCGGCGCGCGACGGTGTGATCGACCAGGCCGAGGGACGCGCCGCGGCTGCCGAGGTCGCCACCGCCCTGTCCGCGGTCGACGGCGTGATCCGCGTCGGCGACCCCCTGCCCAGCGAGGACGGCACCGCCCTGCTGGTGCCGGTGGAGCTGGAGTCCGAGGACCTCGAGGCCGCGCCCATGCTGGCCGCGACCGCCGCCGTCCAGGCCGACCACCCCGACCTGGTCGTCGAGCAGGCCGGGGAGGTCACCATCGACGAGGCGATCAACGACCGCGTCGGCGAGGACCTGCACTCCGCCGAGCTGTTCAGCCTGCCGGTCACGCTGCTGCTGATGCTGCTGGCCTTCGGCGCGCTCATCGCCGCGGGCCTGCCGGTGCTGCTCGCCGCGACCAGCGTGGCCGCGACCATCGGCATCACCGCGCCGATCTCGCTGCTCGTCCCGGCCGAGCCGACCGTCTACAGCATGATCGTGCTGATCGGCATGGCCGTCGGCGTCGACTACTCGCTGTTCTACCTCAAGCGGGAGCGCCAGGAGCGGGCCGCGGGACGGACGACGCTGGACGCGGTCGCGATCGCGGCGGAGACGTCGGGCCACGCGATCCTCGTGTCGGGTGCGGCCGTGGTCGCCGCGCTGTCCGGGCTGTTCGTGCTCACCGACGTCACCTTCAACTCGCTCGCCACCGGTTCGATCCTCGTCGTCGCGGTCGCCGTGCTCGGGTCGGTCACCGTGCTCCCGGCGCTGCTGGTCAAGCTGGGCCGCTGGGTGGACCGGCCGCGGGTCCCGCTGCTGTGGCGGCTCACCTCCCGGGTGCAGCAGGGCGCGATCAGCGGTCGCCTGCTCGGCCCGGTGGTCCGCCACCCCGTCGCCGCACTGGTGGTGGCCACGGTCGGGATCCTCGCCCTCGCCGTACCGGCGCTCGGGATGAAGACCCACCAGGCCGGCCCGGAGACGCTCCCCCGTGACATCCCCGCGGTGCAGACACTGCGCGCCATCACCGCGGCCTTCCCCGACGAGGGCGCGACCGCGCGGGTCGTGGTGACCGGCGTCGAGCCCGCCGCGGCGGCGAGCGCCCTCGAGCGCCTGGCCGAGGAGGCCGGTCGCGGCGAGGACTTCGTCACCGCCGGCGCCGAGCTGCGCGCGTCGGCGGACGGCCGGACGTCGGTGGTCGACCTCGCCCTGCCGTACGACGAGTCGGACGACCGTGCGGCGGAGGCGGTCGAGCGCCTGCGCGCCGACCTCGTGCCTGCCGTGCTGGGCGACGTCGTCGATGACGCCGGCGGGGACGCCGAGGCCGTGGTCGGCGGCGGCGCGGCCGCCTCGCTGGACTGGACCGACAAGCAGGCGGAGCGGATGCCCTGGCTGCTCGGGTTCGTGCTGCTGCTGACGATGGTGATGATGGTCGCCGCGTTCCGCAGCGTGCTGCTCGGGCTGGTCTCGACGGTGCTCAACCTCGCGTCGGTCGGGGTCGCCTTCGGCATCCTCGCCGTGGTCTTCCAGCACGGCGTCGGCGAGTCGCTGCTCGACTTCACCAGCCCCGGCTTCGTGGTCGACTGGATCCCGGTGTTCGTCCTGGTGGTGCTGGTCGGGCTGTCGATGGACTACCACGTGTTCGTGCTGAGCCGGGTCCGTGAGCTGGTCGACCGCGGGCTGCCGGTGCGCGACGCGGTGCACCGAGGGATCGCCGACACCGCCGGCGTGATCACCAGCGCCGCCGCGGTGATGGTGTCGGTGTTCGCGATCTTCGCGACGCTGTCGATGCTGGAGATGAAGATGATGGGCGTCGGCCTCGCCGCGGCGATCCTCGTGGACGCCACGGTCATCCGCCTCGTCGTGCTCCCGGCCGTGCTGGTACTGCTCGGCGAGCGGGCCTGGCCGCGCCGCCGCCCGCCGACCCCACCGGTCGCCCCGCCCCCGGCGAGCGCATGGGTGTCGGAGGACGGGCGGCTCGTGCCGGCGCGCTGACCGCCGGATCGTCCCGGTCGAGCGCCGGKGSCYCGCCGCCACGGGGAACACTCCCGCGGCGGCGGGCCCGTCACTTGCGGCAGGCCAGGTAGGCGTTGACCGGGTCCGCGGCGACGTCGATCTTGCGGACGTCGCCGAAGCCGGCGTCGTGGAGCATCGACGTGGCCAGCTGGAGGCCCCACGCCGTGCCCAGCCCGTCGCCGCCCAGCCCGAGCGAGACGCTCATGCAGTG
>NZ_VLJQ01000105.1:0-26203 GCF_007829375.1 Nocardioides sp. J9
GCGCGGGACCTGGCCCCGACGCCGACGGCACCCCGACATCGCCCCGCGGGGGCCCGGCTCCCGGCACCGCCCCCACCCGGCCACTCCCGGAGTCTGGGGTCTGCCGTTTGGTCCCAAACCACAGCAAATCGGGCTCTGGAGCTGCAGTTCCTGCCCGATCGCGGGACATCAGCCCCGAACGCACCCTGGGGCTGGCCCCCAGGCGGAGGCAGGTCCTACGGAAGCCAACTGCGCGCGCGGCAGCGCGCCGCCCTCGACAGGCGACACGCTCGCGCCATCCGATAGGGCTTGCCGCCAGGCGGAGGCAGGTCCTATGGAAGCCAACTGCGTGCGCGGCAGCGTGGCGCCCGCGCCGGAGGCGCGTCGAGGGCAAGTGCGGGCCGAGCTTGCGAGGCCTGCGCGCCGCCCTCGACAGGCGACACGCTCGCGCAATCGGCTCAGAACAGCAGCGGGTCGATCGCGACGGCCACGAACAGCAGGCTGAGGTAGAGGTTCGAAGCGTGGAAGAGCTTCATCGGCTGCAGCACGCTGAGCTCGTTCGAGTCCTTGGCCCGGCGGTGCAGGGCGTGGGCCTGGGCGAGGAAGATCGCGCCGAGGACGCCGGCGACGACCGGGTAGACGACGCCGGTCTCGGCGACGGGCCACAGCACCAGCGAGGTCGCGACCATCACCCAGCTGTAGACGACGATCTGGAAGGCCACCGAGCGGGCGGGCTTCACGACCGGGAGCATCGGGACGTCGACCTGGGCGTAGTCCTCGCGGTAGCGCAGGGCGAGGGCCCAGGTGTGCGGCGGCGTCCAGAAGAAGACGACGAGGAAGAGCACGATCGGGACCCACGACAGCTCGCCGGTGACGGCGGTCCAGCCGATGAGGGCCGGGAAGCAGCCGGCGATGCCGCCCCAGACGATGTTCTGGGTGGTCCGCCGCTTGAGCAGCATCGTGTAGACGAAGACGTAGAACGCGTTGGCGCTGACCGACAGGACGGCCGAGAGGGTGTTGACCCAGACGGCGAGGATCACGGTCGAGGCGACGCCGAGGACGGTGCCGAACACGAGAGCGGCGGCCGGGGTGACGATGTGGCGCGGCAGCGCCCGGCGCCGGGTACGACGCATCTGCTCGTCGATGTCACGGTCGTAGACGCAGTTGAACACCGAGGCGGAGCCGGCGGAGAGCGTCCCGCCGACGACGGTGGCCAGGACCAGGCCGAGCTCGGGGACGCCGCGCGCTGCGAAGAACATCACCGGGACGGTGGTCAGCAGCAGGAGCTCGATGACCCGGGGCTTGGTGAGCCCGACGTACGCCATGACGACGTCGCGGAAGGTCTTCGGGGTCCCTGCGTCGTCGGCCAGCAGCTCGCGGCTGGTGGGGTCGACGTAGGTCACTACCGTTCCTCGCAGGATGGGGTCGAAGCGTGTCGAGTGTAGCCCCAAGCAGCCCTGTCCGCCGCACCCGGCCAGTGTCGGGTACGACACCGTGCTCGGTAGGCTCGGAGCCATGATCCCGGAGCTGGACTGGACCGACCTCGACCGCAAGGCCGTCGACACCGCACGCGTGCTGGCCATGGACGCCGTGCAGAAGGTCGGGAACGGCCACCCCGGCACCGCGATGAGCCTCGCCCCGGCGGCGTACCTGCTGTTCCAGAAGGTGATGCGCCACGACCCCGCCGACCCGGACTGGATGGCCCGCGACCGCTTCGTGCTGAGCGCCGGCCACAGCTCGATCACGCTGTACACGCAGCTCTACCTCGGCGGCTTCGGGCTGGAGGTCTCGGACCTGCAGACCCTGCGCACCTGGGGCTCGAAGACCCCGGGCCACCCCGAGTTCGGGCACACCGCCGGCGTCGAGGTGACCACCGGGCCGCTCGGCCAGGGCATCTCCAACGCGGTCGGCATGGCGATGGCCGCCCGCCGCGAGCGCGGCCTGCTCGACCCCGAGGCCGGCGACGGCGAGTCGATCTTCGACCACAACATCTACGTCATCGCCTCCGACGGTGACCTCGAGGAGGGCGTGAGCAGCGAGGCGTCGTCCATCGCGGGCACGCAGGAGCTCGGCAACCTCACGGTCATCTACGACGCCAACCGGATCTCGATCGAGGGCGACACCCACATCGCGTTCAACGAGGACGTGGCGAAGCGCTACGAGGCCTACGGCTGGCACGTGCAGACGGTGGACTGGACCGGCACCGACCACTCCGACCTCGCGAACTACGAGGAGGACGTCCCGGCGCTGCACGCCGCGCTGAAGGCGGCCGCCGAGGTCACCGACAAGCCGTCGATGATCGTCCTCAAGACGGTCATCGCCTGGCCGGCCCCGAACGCGCAGAACACCGAGGCCGCCCACGGCTCGGCGCTCGGCGCCGAGGAGGTCGCGGCGACCAAGGAGATCCTCGGGTTCGACCCGGGGAAGGACTTCGAAGTCCCCGAGGACGTGCTGGCGCACACCCGCGGCCTGGTCGAGCGCGGCAAGAAGTGGGCCGCCGAGTGGAACCAGCGGTACGACGCGTGGGCGGCCGCCCACCCCGAGGGCGCCGCGCTGCTCGCCCGGATGAAGGAGCGGGCCCTGCCCGAGGGCCTCGAGGCCGCGCTGCCGACGTTCGAGGCGGACGCCAAGGGCGTGGCCACCCGCGCCGCGTCCGGCAAGGTCATCAACGCGATCGCCCCGGTCATGCCGGAGCTGTGGGGCGGCTCGGCCGACCTCGCCGGCTCGAACAACACGACCATCAAGGACGCGCCGTCCTTCCTGCCGACCGACCGCTCCGTCGAGGAGTGGCAGGGCGACCCCTACCAGGGCCGCGTGATCCACTTCGGCATCCGCGAGCACGGCATGGGCGCGATCATGAACGGCATCGCCGTCCACGGCGGCACCCGCGTCTTCGGCGGCACCTTCCTCACGTTCTCCGACTACATGCGCGGCGCGGTCCGCGTCGCGGCGCTGATGAAGGCGCCGGTCGTCTACGTCTGGACGCACGACTCCATCGGCCTCGGCGAGGACGGCCCGACCCACCAGCCGATCGAGCACCTCTGGGCGCTGCGCGGCATCCCGGGCCTCGACATCATCCGCCCCGCGGACGCCAACGAGGTCGCGGCAGCGTGGCTGCAGGTGCTGCGCAACACCGACCGCCCGGCCGGCCTCGTCCTGAGCCGCCAGAACGTCCCGGTCTTCCCGCGGGGCACCGACGGCTTCGCCTCCACGGATGACGTCGCCAAGGGTGGGTACGTCCTGCTCGACGCCGAGGGCGGCGAGCCCGATGTCGTCCTGCTGGCCACCGGCTCCGAGGTCCAGCTGGCCGTCACCGCCCGCGAGCAGCTCGCGGCCGAGGGCGTCCAGGCGCGCGTCGTGTCGCTCCCCTGCCTCGAGTGGTTCGAGGAGCAGACCCAGGCCTACCGCGACTCGGTGATCCCGCCGACCGTCAAGGCCCGGGGCTGGCGCGAGTACGTCGGCGACGCCGGCCGGATCGTGAGCATCGACCACTACGGTGCGAGCGCCGACGCCGGCACGCTGTTCCGCGAGTTCGGTTTCACCCCCGAGGCAGTCGCCCAGGCCGCCCGGGAGAGCATCAGCGCCGCATCGCTCTGACCACCGTCGGATCGGTGCAGTGACCACCACTCTCACGAGGAGGATCCATGACTGACCGATTGAAGGCGCTCGCCGACGCGGGCGTGTCCATCTGGCTCGACGACCTGTCCCGGGAGCGCATCGAGACCGGCAACCTGGCCGAGCTCGTCGAGGGCTCCTCCGTCGTGGGTGTCACCACCAACCCGACCATCTTCGCCAGCGCGATCGCCGACGGCGAGCGGTACGACGAGCAGGTCCGTGGCCTGGTCGCCGACGGCGCCGACGTCGACAAGGTGATCTTCGAGCTCACCACCGACGACGTGCGCAACGCGTGCGACGTGCTCGCACCGGTCGCCGGGCGCACGAAGGACGACGGCCGGGTCTCGATCGAGGTCGAGCCCGACCTGGCGAACGACACCGACGCGACGGTCGCCTCCGCGAAGGCGCTGTGGAAGGCGGTCGACCGCCCGAACGCGCTGATCAAGATCCCCGCGACCCTCGAGGGCCTGCCGGCGATCACCGAGGTCATCGGTGCCGGCATCAGCGTCAACGTCACGCTGATCTTCTCGGTCGAGCGCTACCGCGCGGTCATGGACGCCTACCTCGCCGGCCTGGAGAAGGCCCGCGAGGCGGGCCACGACCTGTCGACGATCCGCTCGGTTGCATCCTTCTTCGTGTCCCGGGTCGACACCGAGATCGACGCCCGGCTGGAGAAGATCGGCTCCGACGAGGCCCTCGCGCTGCGCGGCAAGGCCGCCGTGGCGAACGCCCGGCTCGCCTACGCCGCGTTCGAGGAGGTCGTCGCCTCCGAGCGCTGGCAGCAGCTCGCCGCCGCCGGCGCGCACCCCCAGCGCCCGCTGTGGGCGTCGACGGGCGTGAAGAACCCGGACTACCCCGACACCCTCTACGTCACCGACCTGGTCGTCGCCGACACCGTGAACACGATGCCGGAGAAGACGCTGCAGGCCTTCGCCGACCACGGCGAGGTGCAGGGCGACCAGGTGACCGGCAAGGCCGGCGAGGCGCAGGAGGTCTTCGACCAGATCGCGGCCGCCGGGGTCGACCTCGACGACGTCTTCCTCGTGCTCGAGCAGGAGGGCGTCTCCAAGTTCAAGGCGTCGTGGTCCGAGCTCGTCGAGACCGTCAAGGGCCAGATGGCCGCGGTCACGGGACCGGCCGAGGGCTGACCCCGTGGTCGCGGCGCCGGTCGACCCCCGCTCCACGGCCGCCTGGGCGACGCTGACGAGGCTCGCTGACGGCTTCGCCCCGGACCTGCGGCGCTGGTTCGCCGAGGACCCCGAACGCGCGGCCCGGCTCACCCTCGACGTGGGTGACCTCCACGTCGACCTGTCCAAGAACCTCCTCGACGACGCGGTGCTCGCCGCGCTGGTCGGGCTCGCGGGCGAGGTCGGCCTGGAGGCGCGGCGCGACGCGATGTTCCGCGGTGACCACATCAACGTCACCGAGGACCGGGCCGTGCTGCACACCGCGCTGCGGCAGCCGCCCGATGCCGAGGTCGAGGTCGAGGGCCAGGACGTCGTCGACGACGTCCACGACGTGCTGCGCAAGGTCTACGCGTTCGCCGACGACGTCCGCTCGGGCCGGTGGACCGGGGTCACCGGGCAGCGGATCTCGACGGTCGTCAACATCGGCATCGGCGGCTCCGACCTGGGCCCGGTGATGGCCTACGAGGCCCTGGCGCACTACGTCCAGGACGGCATCGAGTGCCGGTTCATCAGCAACATCGACCCGACCGACGCGGCCAGCACGCTGGCCGGGCTCGACCCGGCGACGACGCTGTTCATCGTGTCCAGCAAGACCTTCGGCACCCTGGAGACGCTGACCAACGCCCGGCTGTGCCGCGCCTGGCTGCTCGACTCGCTGCGCGGCAGCGGCGCCATCGGCCAGGGCGACGACGACACCGCCGCCGCGGTGGCGAAGCACTTCGTCGCGGTCTCCACGGCGCTGGACAAGGTGGCGGAGTTCGGCATCGACCCCGACAACGCCTTCGGGTTCTGGGACTGGGTCGGCGGGCGCTACTCGGTCGACTCCGCCATCGGCACCTCGCTGGTCGTGGCCATCGGCCCCGACCGCTTCGACGAGTTCCTCGCCGGCTTCCACGCCGTCGACGAGCACTTCCTGCGCACACCGCTGGAGCAGAACGTGCCGGTCCTGATGGGCCTGCTCAACGTCTGGTACACCAACTTCCTCGACGCGCAGACCCACGCCGTGCTGCCGTACGCCCAGCTGCTGCACCGCTTCCCGGCGTACCTCCAGCAGCTGACCATGGAGTCCAACGGCAAGAGCGTGCGCTGGGACGGCACGCCGGTGACCACCGACACCGGCGAGGTGTTCTGGGGCGAGCCCGGCACCAACGGCCAGCACGCGTTCTACCAGCTGATCCACCAGGGCACCCGGCTCGTGCCGGCGGACTTCATCGCGTTCGCCGACCCGGCCTACCCGCTCGCCGACGGTGAGAAGGACGTGCACGAGCTGCTGCTGGCGAACTTCTTCGCCCAGACCAAGGCGCTCGCGTTCGGCAAGACCGCCGACGAGGTGCGCGCCGAGGGCACCCCCGAGGCGATCGTCCCGGCGCGGGTCTTCCCGGGCAACCGGCCGACGACGTCGATCATGGCGCCGGCGCTGACCCCGTCCGTGCTCGGCCAGCTGATCGCCCTCTACGAGCACATCACCTTCACCCAGGGCGTGGTGTGGGGCATCGACAGCTTCGACCAGTGGGGCGTCGAGCTCGGCAAGCAGCTCGCCCTGCAGCTCGCCCCCGCCATCGACGGCGAGGAGTCCGCGCTCGCCGACCAGGACGGCTCGACCCGGGCCCTCATCCGCTACTACCTGGAGCACCGCACCCGATGACCGTTGACCGACCTGCTCCCCTCGTCGAGGTCCACGACGACGCCGCCGCGCTGGCGACCGCCGTCGCCGGCGAGCTCCTCAACCGCATCGCCGACGCCCAGGCCGCCGGCCACGTGCCGGACATCGGCCTGMCCGGCGGCTCGATCGCCGAGGCGATCCACCACGAGGTGGCCCGGCTCGCCGACGCCTCCGGCGTCGACTGGGGCGCGGTGCGCTTCTACTTCGGCGACGAGCGGTTCGTCCCGTCCGACTCCCCCGACCGCAACGTCGCGCAAGCGCGTGCGGCCTTCCTCGACGAGGTCGGCGCGTCGCGGGTGCACTCCGCCCCGGCGTCCGACGAGGTCGCCACGGCCGAGGAGTCGGCGGAGCAGTATGCCGCCACGATCCGCTCGACGGGCAGCGGCGACTTCGACGTGCTGATGCTGGGCGTCGGCCCCGACGGCCACATCGCCTCGCTGTTCCCGGGCCACCCCGGGCTGGACGCGACGGGCGACCTGGCCGTCGCCGTCCACGACTCCCCCAAGCCGCCGCCGGACCGGGTCAGCCTCACCTTCGAGGCCCTGAACCGGGCGCAGGCGGTGTGGTTCGTGGTGAGCGGCGACGGCAAGGCCGACGCCGTGCGGCGGGCGATGGCCGAGCTCGCGCCGGACGCCGAGGCCGCGGCCCTGCGGGAGACGCCGGCGCGCGGGGTGTGCGGGATCGCCGAGACGGTGTGGTTCCTCGACACCGGGGCTGCCTCCGCCATCTGACCGGGCGACTCCCCCTGATTGTCCGTCTGACGGACGATACGGCGCCCGGAACTGGACAGTAGCGTGTGGTGTTGGTCACCGGGACCCACCCGCGACACGATGTCCGACATGACGTCCACCACGAACGAAGCGCAACGGCGCGGAGCGTTCAGCAGTCGCAAGGTGTTCATCTTCGCCGCGATCGGATCCGCGGTCGGGCTGGGCAACATCTGGCGGTTCCCCTACGTCGCCTACGAGAACGGCGGCGGAGCGTTCCTGATCCCCTACCTCGTCGCCCTGCTCACGGCCGGCCTGCCGTTCCTCTTCCTCGACTACGCCCTCGGGCACCGCTACCGCGGCTCCGCGCCGCTCACCTTCGCGCGGCTGCGCCGCAAGACCGAGGCCCTCGGCTGGTGGCAGGTCGCGATCTGCTTCCTGATCGCGATCTACTACGCCGCCGTCATCGCCTGGGCCCTGCGCTACACCTTCTTCTCCGTCAACGAGGCGTGGGGCGACGACCCGGAGGGCTTCCTCTTCGGTGACTTCCTCCAGGCCGGGGACCCGGGCGTCACTCTCGACGTCGTGGTCGGCGTGCTGGTGCCACTCGCCCTCGTCTGGCTCGTCGTGCTCGCGGTGATGGCGCTTGGTGTGCAGAAGGGCATCGGCCGGCTCTCGCTGTGGTTCATCCCCGTGCTGATGGTCGCCTTCGGCCTGCTCGTCGTCCGCGCGCTCACGCTCGACGGTGCGTCGCTCGGCCTCGACGCGCTCTTCTCGCCCAGCTGGGACGCGCTCGCCGAGCCCGGTGTCTGGGCCGCCGCCTTCGGCCAGATCTTCTTCTCGCTCTCGATCGGCTTCGGCATCATGATCACCTACGCGTCGTACGTCGACCGGCACAACGACATGCCGGGCGCGGGCTTCGTGGTCGGTTTCGCCAACTCGGGGTTCGAACTGCTCGCCGGCATCGGTGTCTTCGCCGCGCTCGGGTTCATGGCCCAGGCCAGTGGTGTCGCCGTCGAGGACGTCGCCGCCGACGGCCTCGGCCTCGCCTTCGTGGTCTTCCCGGCCCTGATCAGCGAGGCACCCGCGGGCGCGCTCATCGGCGTGCTGTTCTTCGGGTCGCTGGTGATCGCCGGCCTCACGTCGCTGGTGAGCGTCATCGAGGTCGTCATCTCGGCCGTCCGCGACAAGTTCGAGATGACCCGGGTGGGCGCCTCGATGGCCGTCGGCGTCCCGGCCGCGCTGCTGAGCCTCGTGCTGTTCAGCACCACCAGCGGCGTCTACGTGCTCGACATCATCGACCACTTCATCAACCAGTACGGCATCCTCGTCGTCGCCGTCGTCAGCATGGTCGTCGTGGCCTGGGGCCTGCGCGAGCTGCCGTCCCTGGCCGCGCACCTCAACCGGTTCGGCTCGCTGCCGCTCGGCCGGCCGTGGTACGCGCTCGTCGGCTTCGTCGCGCCGGTCGCCCTGACCTACGTCCTGATCGACGCCCTCGTCGCCGACATCAAGGAGCCCTACGAGGGCTACCCCGCCTGGATGCTGAACGTCCTCGGCTGGGGCAGCGCCGTGGCAGTCGTGGTGTTCGCCGTCGCGGCCGCCCAGGTCCGCTGGCGCCCCGAGACCAGCCTCGATGCCGAGTCCGACACCCTCAAGAAGGAGATCCAGTGAGCCTCGACGCCGTCATCTTGATGCTGGTCGCCATGGCGATCCTGTGGGGCGGCCTCATCGTCGCCATCATCCGCCTCAACCGCCACGACCTCCCGTCCCTGGACGACGTCCACCGCGACCTCTGACCACCCACGAACGAGCCTGAGACATGCCGACTGCCGGTGGTTGAGGTGCGAGGCGCCCCAGCGCCCAGCCAGGCCGCCGGTGGTTGAGGGGTGAGGCGCCCCAGCGCCGAGCCTCGAAACCACCGGCACCGATGCACCCGACTGTGCCCACCACAGCCCGCCATCAAGGCCCGGAGGTTTCGAGGCTCCTCGCTAGCRCTCGTCGCACCTCAACCACCGGGAGGCCGCCCCCGACAGGGGACGCGCTCGCGCGGACGGCGCCCGAGGCGCCCCAGCGCAGAGCCCGCCGGTGGTTGAGGTGCGAGGCCGCCCGCGGCCGAGCCTCGAAACCACCGGCCCGGTCCACCGGACTGTGCCCACCACAGCCCGCCATCAAGACCCGGAGGTTTCGAGGCTCCTCGCTGGCGCTCGTCGCACCTCAACCACCGGGCGAAGGGCTTGCCGCCAGGCGTACCGTGCAATCGAACGAAGGCAACGGCGTGCGCGGCAGCGCGGGGGATCAGAAGATGATCTCGCCGGACTTCCGACGGGAACGCAGCAGCTGGATGGCCTCGTCGAGGATGACCTCGGCCTCCTTGTCGGAGCGACGCTCCTTCACGTAGGCCAGGTGCGTCTTGTAGGGCTCGATCTTCGGCGCCGGCGGGGCGTTGTCCGAGTCGAGGCCGGCCGGGAGGCCGCACTTGGGGCAGTCCCAGGACTCCGGGACGGTGGCCTCGACCGAGAACGTGATCACCGAGCGGTGGCTGTTCGCGCAGAAGTACGTCACTGCCTGACGCGGCGCAGCCTCACCACGCTCGGCCTCGCCCATCGGGCCTGCACCGACGCGACTACCGCGGATTGCGTTCCCACCACCAGCCAACGGATTCTCTCCTCCAGCATCGAGTGACCCGCGATGCCGCGGGCCGGTTGCAGTCGATCAGTTCTGATAGGCGAGCAGCAGGCCGAGCGCGAGGACGCACGCGAACCAGATGACGCCGATGCCGACCGTGAACCGGTCGAGGTTGCGCTCAGCGACGGACGAGCCGCCGAGCGAGCTCGAGACGCCGCCGCCGAACATGTCCGAGAGTCCGCCGCCACGACCCTTGTGCAGCAACACCAGAAGGATGAGCAGGAGGCTCGTGATCACGAGCAGCACAGTGAGGAGCGTCGACAACACGCGTGGAATCCTACGTCAGGGCCGGAGCTATCCCAGCACCGGCATGTCGTAGAAGCGGCAGATTCCGCCGAACTCGTCCGCCTCGAGGCTCGCGCCGCCCACGAGGGCACCGTCGACGTCGGGTTTTGCCATGATGCCGGCGACGTTGGCGGCCTTCACCGAGCCGCCGTAGAGGATGCGTACGGAGTCGGCGGCCTCGTCGCCGAAGGACTCGCGGACCTGGGTGCGGATCGCGGCGCAGACCTCCTGCGCGTCGTCCGGGGTGGCGACCTCGCCGGTGCCGATGGCCCACACGGGCTCGTAGGCGATGACCAGGCCGGCGACCTGGGCCTTGGTCAGGCCCGCGAGCGAGCCGCGGACCTGCTCGTTGGTGAACGCGACGTGCTCGCCGGCCTGGCGCACCTCGAGGCCCTCGCCGACGCAGACGATGGGGGTGATCTTCTCCCCCAGCGCCGCCTTGGCCTTCGCGTTGACGACCTCGTCGGTCTCGGCGTGGTACTGCCGCCGCTCGGAGTGGCCGACCACGACGTAGGAGCAGCCGAGCTTGGCGAGCATCGCCGCCGAGATCTCGCCGGTGTAGGCGCCGCTGGCGTGCTGCGAGACGTCCTGGGCGCCGTACCTGATCGAGAGGCGGTCGCCGTCGACGAGCGTCTGGACGGAGCGGATGTCGGTGAACGGCGGGATGACCGCGACCTCGACCTTGCCGTAGTCGTGGCGCTTGTCGGACAGGGTCCAGGCGAGCTTCTGCACCAGCACCACGGCCTCGGCGTGGTTGAGGTTCATCTTCCAGTTGCCCGCCATCAGCGGGGTGCGTGCAGCAGCCATGGCTCAGGAGTCTCCCTGCTCGAGGACGGTGATGCCGGGCAGCTCCTTGCCCTCGAGGTACTCGAGGCTGGCGCCGCCACCGGTGGAGATGTGGCCGAACGCGTCCTCGTCGAAGCCGAGGGTGCGTACGGCGGCCGCGGAGTCGCCGCCACCGACGACCGACAGACCGTCGACCCGGGTCAGCGCCTCGGCGACCGCACGGGTGCCGTCGGCGAAGGCTGCCTGCTCGAAGACGCCCATCGGGCCGTTCCAGAAGACGGTGCGCGCGTCGGCGAGCGCGGCGGCGAAGGCCTTGCCGGACTCGGGGCCGATGTCCAGGCCGAGGGTGTCGGCCGGGATGCCGGTCGCCGGGACGACACGGGCCGAGGCCTCGTCGCCGAAGCTGCCGGCCACGACGATGTCGGTGGGCAGGACGATCTCGACGCCGAGCTCCTGCGCGCGCTGCTGGTAGGAGCGCACGGTGTCGAGCTGGTCCTCCTCGAGCAGGCTCTTGCCGACCTCGTGGCCCTCGGCCTTGAGGAAGGTGAACACCATGCCGCCGCCGATGAGGAGCTTGTCGGCCTTGCCGAGCAGGTTGTCGATCACGCCGAGCTTGTCGGAGACCTTCGAGCCGCCGAGGACGACGACATAGGGCCGCTCGGGCTCGACGGTCAGCCGCCGCAGCACGTCGATCTCGGTGGCGACCAGGCCGCCCATGGCGTGCGGGAGGCGCTGCGCGACGTCGTACACGCTGGCCTGCTTGCGGTGCACGACACCGAAGCCGTCGCTGACGAAGGCGTCGGCCAGGGCGGCGAGCTGGTCGGCGAAGGCCCCGCGCTCGGCGTCGTCCTTGCTGGTCTCGCCCGCGTTGAAGCGGACGTTCTCCAGCAGGGCGACCTCGCCGTCACCCAGGGCAGCCACCGTCTCCTGCGCCGACGCGCCGACCGTGTCGGTCGCGAAGGCGACCGGGCGGTCGAGCAGCTCGGCGAGGCGGGACGCGACCGGCGCCAGGGAGTACGCCGGGTCGGGCTCCCCCTTGGGCCGGCCGAGGTGCGCGGTCACCACGACCCGGGCGCCGGCGTCGGCGAGCGCCTTGATGGTCGGGACGCTCGCACGGATGCGGCCGTCGTCGGTGATCGTGGTCCCGTCGAGGGGGACGTTGAGGTCCGAGCGGACCAGGACACGCTTGCCGGTGACCTCGCCGAGGCCCTTGTACTCCGTCACAAGCGTCAGAGCGTAGCGCCCACGTGCGTGATGAGGTCCGCGAGGCGGTTGGAGTAGCCCCACTCGTTGTCGTACCAGCCCGCGACCTTGACCTGGTTGCCGATCACCTTGGTGAGCGGCGCGTCGAAGATGCACGAGGCCGGGTTGGTCACGATGTCGGAGGACACGATCGGGTCGGTCGAGTAGACGAGGAACCGGCCGTCGGCGGCGGCCTTGACGATCTCGTTGACCTCCTCGACCGAGGTCTCACGGGACGCCTCGAAGGACAGGTCCGTCAGCGAGCCGGTCGGGGTCGGCACGCGCAGGGCGTAGCCGTCGAGCTTGCCCTTGAGCTCGGGCAGGACGAGGCCGATCGCCTTCGCGGCGCCGGTCGAGGTCGGGACGATGTTGATCGCGGCGGCACGGGCGCGACGCAGGTCCTTGTGGATGTTGTCCTGCAGGTTCTGGTCGGCGGTGTAGGCGTGSACCGTSGTCATCAGGCCCTTGACGATGCCGAGGCCGTCGTTGAGCGCCTTCGCCATCGGCGCGAGGCAGTTCGTGGTGCACGAGGCGTTGGAGATGACGGTGTGCGCGCCCGGGTCGTAGAGGTCGTGGTTGACGCCCATGACGATGGTGACGTCCTCGTTCTTCGCCGGCGCGGAGATGATCACCTTCTTCGCGCCACCTCCGTCGACGTGGGCGCGGGCCTGGGTCGCGTCGGTGAAGAAGCCGGTGGACTCCACCACGACGTCGACGCCGAGGTCGCCCCAGCCCAGGGCGGCCGGGTCACGCTCCGCGAAGGCCTTGATCTTCGTGCCGCCGACGACGATCGCGTCGTCGGTCGAGGAGACGTCGGCGTCCAGCGGGCCGAGGATGGAGTCCCACTTGAGGAGGTGGGCCAGGGTCGCGTTGTCCGTCAGGTCGTTGACCCCGACGATCTCGATGTCCGCACCACTGGCACGTACTGCTCGGAAGAAGTTGCGGCCGATTCGGCCGAATCCATTGATGCCTACGCGGACAGTCACGTGGTTGCTCCTCTGCTCGGTCAGCGGGGGTGTCGCGAGTGTGACGCAGATCATGCGTCCCCCCCGACCCTAGCCGCGGCGTACGAACGCCCGCCGCCCCTCGTCCGGCATACGGGCAGGTAGCAACAAGTACCCACACGTTCCCACATCCATCCGGGTCGACCCGGGCATGGAGGGGCGGTGGGCGGCAGCGAGTGCGGTGACCGGGGTGACCGGGATGAGCGGTCAGGCGTCGCCGGCGAGCATCTCCGGCGTGAGCGAGGCCTCGGTGTCCGGGATGCCGAGGTCCTCGGCGCGCTTGTCGGCCATGGCGAGCAGGCGGCGGATCCGGCCGGCGATCGCGTCCTTGGTGAGCACCGGGTCGTGGAGCTGGCCGAGCTCCTCGAGCGAGGCCTGCTTGTGCTGCAGCCGGAGCTCGCCGGCCATCCGCAGGTGGTCGGGGACCTCCTCGCCGAGGATCTCCATCGCGCGCTCGACGCGGGCGCCGGCGGTGACGGCGGCGCGGGCGGAGCGGCGCAGGTTGGCGTCGTCGAAGTTCGCGAGCCGGTTGGCGGTGGCGCGCACCTCGCGGCGCATCCGGCGCTCCTCCCAGGCCATCAGCGTCTCGTGCGCGCCGAGCCGGGTGAGCAGCTGGCCGATCGCGTCGCCGTCACGGATCACGACGCGGTCGACGCCGCGGACCTCGCGGGCCTTGGCCTGGATGCCGAGGCGGCGAGCCACGCCGACGAGGGCGAGCGCGGCCTCGGAGCCGGGGCAGGTGACCTCGAGCGAGGACGACCGGCCGGGCTCGGTCAGCGAGCCGTGGGCCAGGAACGCCCCGCGCCACGCCGCGACCGCGTCGCAGGCGCCGCCGGAGACGACGGCGGGCGGCAGACCCCGCACGGGGCGGCCGCGCTGGTCGAGCAGCCCGGTCTGGCGCGCGAGCGCCTCGCCGTCCTTCGCCACGCGGACGATGTAGCGGCTCCCCTTGCGCAGGCCGTTGCCCTGCACCATGACCACATCGGAGGACTGGCCGTAGATCTCGGAGATGTCCTTGCGCAGGCGGCGCGCGGCGGCGCCCGTGTCGAGCTCGGCCTCGACCACGATCCGGCCACCGACGATGTGCAGGCCACCCGAGAAGCGCAGCGTGGAGGCGACCTCGGCCTTGCGGCAACACGCCTTGGTGACCGGGGTACTGGCCAGCTCCGCCTTCACCTGTGCCGTCATCGCCATGCCGCTGATCCTGCCACGTTGGTCAACAACCCTCGACGGCGAGGACGACGTGACGAACCAGACGTCCCGGCCGGTGGCAGCCGCTCCCACTCGGGGGCGGAGCTGGTTCAGCCGGCCTCGAAGATCCGGGCGTACGCCGCCGCGAGCTTCACCGCGTCGTGGCGGGGCGAGCCGTCACCCACGGCGACGTCGTCGACGACGAGCCGTGCCCCGAGCAGGCGCACCAGCTCCTCGAGCTCGGCGAGGTCGGCACCGACCGAGCCGCGGTCGGCCAGCACGGTGTGGATGGCCAGGTCGGGGGCGTGCTCGGCGAGCACCCGGAGGTGGTCGGCGGGGCCGAAGCCGTGCGTCTCCCCCTCCTGCTCGGCGAGGTTGAGCACGACGACGAGGCGGGCCGGCGTCGCGACCAGCGCCTCGCGCAGCGCGGGCACCAGCAGGTGCGGCAGCACGGAGGTGAACCAGGACCCCGGGCCGAGGACGGCCCAGTCGGCCTGGGCGATCGCGTCGAGGACGGCGGGGCTGACCTCGGGGACCGCCGGGTCGAGAGCGATCGAGTCGATGACGCCGTCGGTCGTCGCGACCTCGACCTGGCCCCTCACGGACGTCAGCGCATCGGGGTCGCCGGCGACGAGGCCCCGCACCTCGGCGGTGATGTCCATCGGGGTGAGCGCCATCGGGAGCACCCGGCCGCGGGCGCCGAGCAGGCGGCCGACCCAGTCGAGCGCGTCGACGTGGTCGCCGAGCAGCTCCCACAGGCCCACGATGAGCAGGTTGCCGACGACGTGGCCGCGCATCTCGCCGTCGCCCTGGAAGCGGTGCTGCAGCACCCGGGCCCAGGTGTCGCCCCACTCGTCGTCGCCGCAGAGCGCGGCGAGCGCCATCCGCAGGTCGCCGGGGGGCAGGACGCCGAACTCTCCGCGGAGCCGGCCGGAGGAGCCGCCGTTGTCGGCGACGGTGACGACGGCGGTGAGCTCGTCGAGGGTGAGGTCGTCGAGCAGGTGCCGCAGGGCGCTGAGGGAGGCGTGGAGGCCGTGGCCGCCGCCGAGCGCGACCACCGCCTGCGCCCGCAGGTCACTCACGGCCGAGGTCGCGGTGGATCGCGCGGGCGACGTACCCCTGCTCGAGCAGGCGCCGGGTGATCTCCTCGGTCATGGCGACGCTGCGGTGCTTGCCGCCGGTGCAGCCGATGGCGACCCGCATGAAGCGCTTGCCCTCGCGCAGGTAGCCCTGGGCGACGCCGGAGAGCAGCGTGACGTAAGCGTCGAGGAACTCCTCCGCGCCGGGCTGGTCGAGGACGTAGGCGGCGACCTCGAGGTCCTGGCCGGTGCGTGGGCGGAGCTCGGGCACCCAGTGCGGGTTGGGGAGGAAGCGCATGTCGGCGACGTAGTCGGCGTCCACGGGGATGCCGTACTTGAAGCCGAAGCTGATCACGGTGACCCGCAGCCGGGTGGACTCGGCCGTGCCGAAGGCCTCGGCGATCCGGTCGGTCAGCTGGTGGACGTTGAGCTTGCTCGTGTCGATGACGAGGTCGGCCTCGGAGCGCAGGTCGCCGAGGACGACGCGCTCGCGCTGGAGGCCGTCGAGGRGGCGGCCGCCCCGCTGCAGCGGGTGCGGGCGGCGCGCGGCCTCCTGGCGGCGGACGAGCACCTCGTCGGAGGCGTCGAGGAAGACGAGCGTGGTGTCGCGGCCGGTGGCGCCGTGGGCGAGCACGCTGCGCAAGCCCTGGAAGAACTCGCCGGACCGGACGTCGACGACGACGGCGACCGGCTGCGCGGGGCCGTGGCTCTCGTCGACGAGCCGAACGACGTCGGCCAGCAGGCTCGGCGGCAGGTTGTCGACGACGAAGAAGCCGAGGTCCTCCAGCTCCTTCGCCGCGGTGCTGCGGCCGGCACCGGTCATCCCGGTGACCACGACGAGCGGCCCGGGGGTGCTCTCACTCATGGGGGTCATTGTGGTGGAACCTTCGCCCGGGGCGTCGCACCGGTGTCCTCGCGGTCCAGCGCCTCCTTGATGGCGGCGGCGGTGCGCGGTCCGACACCGGGCACCGCGGCGATCTCCTCGACGCTGGCCGCACGCAGCTTGCGCAGCGAGCCGAAGTGGCGCAGCAGCGTCTTGCGGCGCACCTCGCCGAGTCCGGGGACGCCGTCGAGGACGCTCTCGACCATGGACTTCGAGCGGCGGTTGCGGTGGTGGGCGATGGCGAACCGGTGCGCCTCGTCCCGGACCCGCTGCAGCAGGTAGAGGCCCTCGGAGGTGCGCGGCAGGATGACCGGGTCCTCCTCCCCCGGCAGCCAGACCTCCTCGAGCCGCTTGGCCAGGCCGCAGACGGGGATGTCGTCGATGCCGAGCTCGTCGAGCGCGCGCTGCGCCGCTGCCACCTGGGGCGCACCGCCGTCGACCACGACCAGCCCGGGGGCGTAGGCGAACTTGCGGGGCCGGCCGGTGTCCGGGTCGACCAGCATCGGTCCGGTGCCGGCCTCGGGGTCACCGGGCCGCAGCTCCGAGCGGGCCTGCTCGTCGAGCAGGCGCCGGAACCGGCGGGTGATCACCTCGTGCATCGCGGCGACGTCGTCGGAGCCGTCCTGGTCGCGGATCACGAACCGGCGGTACTCCCCCTTGCGGGCCAGGCCGTCCTCGAAGACCACCATCGACGCGACGATCTCGGTGCCCTGGGTGTGCGAGACGTCGAAGCACTCGATGCGCAGCGGCGCCTCCTCGAGCTCGAGCGCCTCGGCGATCTCGGCAAGAGCGAGGTTGCGGGTCGTCAGATCGCTGGCACGCTTGGTCTTGTGGAGCGCGAGGGACTCCTTGGCGTTGCGGGCGACGGTCTCCTGGAGAGCCCGCTTGTCGCCACGCTGCGGGACGCGCAGCTCGACCCGCGAGCCGCGCAGGTCGGACAGCAGCTGCTCCCACGTCGCCGGCTCGGGCGGGAGCTCCGGCACGAGGATCTCCCGCGGCACCGCGTCCCGGGCGTCCTCACGCGACACGCTGGCGTAGAGCTGGAGCAGGAAGTGCTCGACCAGCGAGGAGGTGTCGCCGTCGTCGGTGCGGTCGGCGACCCAGCCGCGCTGGCCGCGGATCCGGCCGCCGCGGACGTAGAAGACCTGGACCGCGACCTCGAGCGGGTCCTCGGCCAGCGCGATCACGTCGGCGTCCGAGCCGTCGCCCAGGACGACCGCCTGCTTCTCCAGCGCCTTCTGCATCGCGCCGAGGTCGTCGCGCAGCCGGGCTGCCTTCTCGAAGTCGAGGGCGTCCGACGCGGCGTACATCTCCTGCTCGATGCGCTTCATGAAGGGTCGGGTCCGCCCGGCCATGAACTCGCAGAAGTCGTCGACGATCGCCCGGTGGTCCTCGGACGAGATGTTGCCGACGCACGGGGCCGAGCACTTGTCGATGTAGCCCAGCAGGCACGGCCGGCCGATCTGGCTGGACCGCTTGAAGACGCCGTTGCTGCACGAGCGCATCGGGAAGACGCGGAGCAGGATGTCGACGGTCTCGCGGATCGCCCAGGCGTGGCTGTAGGGGCCGAAGTAGCGCGTGCCGCGGCGCTTGGCACCGCGGCCGACCGTGACCCGCGGGAACTCCTCCGACACCGTGACGGCCAGCCACGGGTAGGACTTGTCGTCGCGGTACTTCACGTTGAACCGCGGGTCGTACTCCTTGATCCAGGAGTACTCCAGCTGCAGCGCCTCGACCTCGGTCTTGACGACCGTCCACTCGACCGACGCGGCCGTGGTCACCATCGTGGCCGTGCGCGGGTGGAGGTTGCCGATGTCCTGGAAGTACGACGACAGGCGGGCCCGCAGGCTCTTCGCCTTGCCGACGTAGATGACCCGGCCGCGCGCGTCACGGAACCGGTAGACACCCGGCTCCGTGGGGATCTCGCCCGGCTTGGGCCGGTAGCTCAACGGGTCAGGCACTGCTCCACCCTACGGAGACGTGCCGACAGTGCTCTTACTAGGCAATGTCTGGTGGTTTACTAGGATTATGGGTTGTCGAGACGCGTACGGGTACTCCCTCACCACGAGCCGCCCGGCTGCCGAGGCCTACGTCGACGGCGTCCGGGACCTGCTGCGGCTGCGGGCCGGTGCCGCGAATCGGTTCGCCGTCGCCATCACCCTCGACCCGACCTTCGCCCTGGGGCACGCCACCCTCGCCCTGCTCGGCCACGAGATGTGCGTGCAGGTCGACGTGGCCTCGCGGCTCGCCGACGCCCGGCTGCACGCCCAGCGGGCGAGCGAGCGGGAGCGCAGCCACGTGCACGCCATCGACCGGCACCTCCAGGGCGACTCCGGCCCGCTGGTGAGCCACCTGGCGGCGTACCCCCGGGACGCGGTGCTGCTGTCGGTGGCGATGCCGACCATCGCCTTCGCCGGCGTGACCGACCTGCCCGAGGAGGCCTGGCGGATCGTCGAGCAGGCCGCGCCCGCCTACGGCGACGACCCGTGGATCAACGGGCTGATGGCCTTCGTCCGCCAGGAGCAGCGGCGCTTCGACGAGGCCATGGACCTCGCCTGCCGCTCGCTGGCGGTCGAGCCGGCGGGCGGGCACGCTGCGCACGCGCGGGCGCACGCGCACTACGAGACCGGCGACCACGCGGCCGGGCTGGCGTGGATGGACGCCTGGGTCCTCGGCGACGGCGCGCAGACCGACAGCCTCACGCACTTCTCCTGGCACGCCGCGCTGCACGAGCTCTCGCTCGGCGACGTCGAGGCCGTCCGGCGCCGCTACGAGTCTCAGCTGCAGCCGCGCCACGCGGTCGGCTGCCGGGCGCTCGTGGACACCGGGTCGCTGCTCTTCCGCTGGGCGCTGACCCCCGGCGAGGTCGAGGTGCCGACCCTCGACGAGGTGGTCGCGCTCACCGGCACCGGGGTCCTCGAGCAGCCGTCGACCGCGTTCCTCGGGATGCACTCCGCCGTGGCACTCCTGGCCGTCGGCGACGACGCCGGGCTCGACCGGCTCGCCCGCTGGTGCGACGCGCACCCGGCGGCGACCCACCGGGAGGTGGTCGGCCCGCTCGCCCGGGCCCTGCGGCTGATGGCGACCGGGCGGTGGAGCGAGGGCGCCGACCGGCTCGCCGACCTCGGCCCGCACGCGTGGCGGGTCGGCGGCTCGGACGCGCAGCGCGAGCTCGTCGAGGAGGCCCGCATCGCGGCCCTGCTCCGCGCCGGGAGGTACGACGAGGCGCGCGTCGTGCTCGACGCACGGCTGGACCGCCGGCCGTCCCCGCGCGACGCCGCGTGGCGCCGGGAGGCCCAGGAGGCCCAAGAGGCTCAGGCGGCGAGGATCCGGTCGTCCCTGACCTCGATCGGCACCTCGGCGAGCGCGGAACGGGCCGGGCCGCCCTCGACCTCGCCGGTCTCGGCGGAGTAGACCGACCCGTGGTTGTCGCAGCGGATGCTGCCGTCCTCCACGGAGGTGACCAGCAGCATCTGGTGCGTGCACACCGCGGTGAACGCCTTGAACGTCCCCTCGGTCGGCTGGGTGACCACGACCTTCTGGTCGGTCAGCACGACGCCGCCGCCGACGGGCACCTCGGCGGTGCCGACGAGGTCCGCGCCCGCGTCGACCGCGGGCGACGAGCCGCCACCACCGTCGCCTCCCCCGGCGCAGCCCGCGAGGGCGGCGGCGACGCCGAGCGCGCCGAGCCCGGAGAAGACGATGCGTCGGCTGACGACCGGGGCCGTCACGCCTTGACCACCTGGTCACCCCGGACGTCGACCGCCACCTCGGGCAGCGCCGAGGGTGCCGGGCCGCCGGTGACCGAGCCGTCGTCGACGGAGAACATCGAGCCGTGGCAGGCGCAGGCGATGGCGCCGTCCTCGACCGAGGTCACCAGGCACGCCTGGTGGGTGCAGATCGCGCTGAACGCCTTGAACTCCCCCGCCTCGGGCTGCGTGACGACGACCTCCTCGTCCTTGAGGATCACGCCGCCGCCGACCGGGACATCGGCGGTCGCGACGAGCGCGTTCGCCGGGGCCGCGCCCGGGGAGCCCGCCGGGGCCGAGGAGCTCGCGCCGCCGGACGGCGAGGCCGGGCCGGTGCTGGCGGGTCCGCTCGAGGTCGGCTCCGCTGCCGTCGTACCGCCGTCGTCGCCGCACGCGGCGAGGAGGGGGACGCTGACACCGAGGGTCGCTGCTCCGGAGAGGGCCCGTCGCCTGCTCAGGGGGGCGGTCATGGCGGTCAGGCTACGGGGCCTTCCTGAACGCAGCCTATGAGGTGCTCGCGGCCTTCTTCCGCGTCGTGGCCTTCGTCGCAGCCTTCTTCGTCGCAGCCTTCGTCGTCGTAGCGCTCTTCGTCGCAGCGCTCTTCGTCGTCGCCTTCTTCGCTGCGCTCTTCCTGGCTGCGGACTTCTTCGCG
The DNA here is from genome assembly GCF_007829375.1 of Nocardioides sp. J9. NCBI lineage: Bacteria > Bacillati > Actinomycetota > Actinomycetes > Propionibacteriales > Nocardioidaceae > Nocardioides > Nocardioides sp. J9. The sequence goes on from NZ_VLJQ01000105.1 coordinate 20,708, forward strand.
GGTGCCTCGGTGCGCGGTGCCCGCTTCGGGGCACCGGGCTGCTCGGCGTGGCGCCCCTCGAGCAGCGGCTTGAGGAACTGGCCGGTGTAGCTCTCCGGCACCGCGGCGACGTCCTCGGGCGTGCCTTCGGCGACGACGGTGCCGCCGCGCGAGCCGCCCTCGGGACCCATGTCGATGATCCAGTCGGCGGTCTTGATGACGTCGAGGTTGTGCTCGATCACCAGGACGGTGTTGCCCTTGTCGACGAGGCTGGAGAGGACGCCGAGCAGCTTGCGGATGTCCTCGAAGTGGAGGCCGGTCGTCGGCTCGTCGAGGACGTAGACCGTGCGGCCGGTCGACCGCTTCTGCAGCTCCGCGGCGAGCTTGACGCGCTGTGCCTCACCACCGGACAGGGTGGTGGCGGGCTGGCCGAGCCGGACGTAGCCCAGGCCGACCTCGACGAGGGTCTTCATGTGCCGCGCGATGGCCGGCACGGCGGCGAAGAACTCCAGCGCCTCCTCGATCGGCATGTCGAGGATCTCGGCGATGGTCTTGCCCTTGTAGTGGACCTCGAGCGTCTCGCGGTTGTAGCGGGCGCCGTGGCACACCTCGCACGGGACGTAGACGTCCGGCAGGAAGTTCATCTCGATCTTGATCGTGCCGTCACCGGCGCACGCCTCGCAGCGGCCGCCCTTGACGTTGAACGAGAAGCGGCCCTGCTGGTAGCCGCGCATCTTCGCCTCGGGCGTCTGCGCGAACAGCTTGCGGACGTGGTCGAAGACGCCGGTGTAGGTCGCCGGGTTGGACCGCGGGGTGCGGCCGATCGGTGACTGGTCGACGTGGATGACCTTGTCGACGTGCTCGAGGCCGGTGATCTTCTGGTGCCGGCCGGGGATGGACCGGGAGTTGTAGATCTGCTTGGCCAGCGAGGTGTAGAGGATGTCGTTGACCAGGGTCGACTTGCCGGAGCCGGAGACACCGGTGACCGCGCAGAAGACGCCGAGCGGGAAGCTCACGTCGACGTTCTGCAGGTTGTGCTCGCGGGCGCCGTGGACCGTGAGCTCCCGACCGACGGTCCGCGGCCGGCGCACGGCCGGCACGGGGATCTCGCGACGGCCGGAGAGGTACTGCCCGGTCATCGAGTCCGGGTGCTCGAGCAGGTCCTTGACCGTGCCCGAGTGCACCACCTGTCCCCCGTGCTCGCCGGCGCCCGGGCCGATGTCGACGATCCAGTCGGCGACCCGGATCGTGTCCTCGTCGTGCTCGACGACGATGAGGGTGTTGCCGAGCTCCTTGAGCCGGACGAGGGTCTCGATGAGCTTCTGGTTGTCGCGCTGGTGCAGGCCGATCGACGGCTCGTCGAGGACGTAGAGGACGCCGACCAGGCCGGCGCCGATCTGGGTCGCGAGCCGGATCCGCTGCGCCTCGCCGCCCGACAGCGAGCCGGAGGGCCGGTCGAGCGAGAGGTAGTCGAGGCCGACGTCGAGCAGGAAGTTCAGCCGCTCCTGGATCTCCTTGAGGACCCGCTCACCGATCTGCCGCTCGCGGGCGGACAGGTCGAGGTCGTTGAGGTAGGCCGCCGCCTCGCTGATCGGCAGGGCGCAGACCTCGGCGATGTTCTTGCCGCCGCGGTCCTTCGGGCCGAGGGTGACGGCCATCGAGACCGGCTTGAGCCGGCTGCCGACGCACACGGGGCACGGGACCTCGCGCATGAAGCCCTCGAACCGCTCGCGGCTGGTGTCGCTCTCGGCCTCGCGGTGGCGGCGCTCGACGTACGTCTTCACGCCCTCGAAGTCGGCGTAGTAGGAGCGCTGCCGGCCGTAGCGGTTGCGTGTGACCACGTGGACCTTGGTCGGGTGCCCCTCGAGGATCGCCTTGCGGGCGCGCGACGACAGCTGTTCCCACGGGGTGTCGACGTCGAAGCCGAGCTCCTCGCCGAGGGCGACGAGCAGGCGGCCGAAGTAGTCGGCCACGTGGGCGTGGCTCCACGGCTGCAGCGCACCCTCCGCGAGGGTCGCGGTCGGGTCGGGGACGACCAGCTCCGGGTCGACCTCCATGCGGGTGCCGAGGCCGGTGCAGGCCGGGCAGGCCCCGAACGGGGAGTTGAAGGAGAACGAGCGCGGCTCGAGGTCGTCGGTCTCGATGGCGTGCTCGTTGGGGCACGCCATCTTCTCGGAGAACTTCAGCTCCTTGCCGGCGTCGACCAGGTCGAACACGACGAGCCCGCCGGCGAGGCCGAGCGCCGTCTCGACGGAGTCGGTGAGCCGGCGCTTGGCCGACTCCTTGACCGCGAGCCGGTCGACGACGACCTCGATCGTGTGCTTGAGCTTCTTGTCCAGGGTCGGCGGGTTGTCGAGGCTGTGCGTCTCGCCATCGACCCGGGCCCGCGAGAAGCCCTGGGACTGCAGCTGGCGGAACAGCTCGACGTACTCGCCCTTGCGGCCGCGGACGACCGGGGCCAGCACCTGGAAGCGGGTGCCCTCCTCGAGGGCCAGCATCCGGTCGACGATCTGCTGCGGCGTCTGCCGCTCGATCGGGGCGCCGCAGGTCGGGCAGTGCGGACGGCCCGCGCGGGCGTAGAGCAGGCGGAGGTAGTCGTAGACCTCGGTGATCGTGCCGACCGTCGAGCGCGGGTTCTTCGACGTCGACTTCTGGTCGATCGAGACGGCCGGGGACAGGCCCTCGATGAAGTCCACGTCGGGCTTGTCCATCTGGCCGAGGAACTGCCGGGCGTACGCCGAGAGGGACTCCACGTAGCGCCGCTGGCCCTCGGCGAAGATCGTGTCGAACGCCAGGCTCGACTTTCCGGACCCGGAGAGGCCGGTGAACACGATCAGGGAGTCGCGGGGAAGGTCGATCGAGACGTCCTTGAGGTTGTGCTCGCGCGCCCCACGGATGATCAGCTGATCCTGCACTACCGGTCCCTTGCTGGTGACTGTCGGAATCGAACAAGTGTTCGTCATGGTACGGCGTGGACGCAAACTGCCACACCGGGGAACTACCCTCTCACCCGCCGCCGACAACGGTCCTTTTCGCGCAGAGGCCGGCGACCGGGGACGGCAGCCCGGGGCATGATGGCCCGATGGCCCTCCTCGCCCAGCTCGAGTCCGCGAGCCAGCGGATGCTCCACACGGTCGACCGCCTCCCCGACGACGCCTGGGGCGCACCGACCCACTGTGCCGGCTGGAGCCGCGCGCACGTCATCGCCCACGTCACGCTCAACGCCGAGGCCCTCGCCGGGGTCCTCCGCGGGTTCCGCGACGGCGTCCCGGTGACGATGTACACCTCCCAGGCGGACCGGGACCGCGACATCGACGACCTGGCGGCGCTCGCCGCCACCTCACCCGCGGCCGTCCGGGAGCGGCTCCGTACGTCGGTCGCTGCGTTCGCCGAGGTGGCGGACGTCGCCGCCGGCCTGCCCGAGGGCACCACCTTCGAGCGCACGCCGGGCGGGCAGCTGATGCCGGCGACCGCCGTACCGTTCATCCGGCTGCGCGAGGTCGAGATCCACCACGCCGACCTCGACGCCGGATACACCGCCTCCGACTGGCCGCAGGCGACCGCGATGGACTTCCTCGCCGAGGAGGTGCGCCGCGCCTCCGGCCCGGGCTTCCACGTCGTCGCGACGGACGAGCCGGCGCGGTGGACCTTCGGCAGCGCCGGCCCCGACGCCCCGACCGTGAGCGGCCCGCTGGCGGCCCTCGCGTGGTGGGCGACGGGACGTGACCCGGGGCCAGTACTGTCCAGCACGAACGGGACGCTTCCGACGATGGAGGGACGATGACCTACACCGGAGAGGTGACGCCGGGCGGCGCGCCCGACGTGCGCGAGCTGGCGGCGCTGACGATCACCAAGCTGGCCGTCGACGAGAAGATGTCGAACAACTGCTACCTGCTCACCTGCCGCGCGACCGGCGAGAACCTCCTCGTCGACGCCGCCGACCAGCCGGAGAGCATCCTCCAGGTCGCCGACGGGGCCATCGCCACCGTCGCCACCACCCACCAGCACTGGGACCACCACCGCGGCCTCGCCGAGGTGGTGAAGGTCACGGGCGCCACCACCGTCGCCGGCGAGCCCGACGCCGACGCGATCACCGAGCAGACCGGCGTCACCATCGACCGCCGCGTCGGCGACGGCGACAAGGTCGCCGTCGGCGAGTGCGAGCTGGAGGTCATCCGGATCACCGGCCACACCCCCGGCTCGATCTGCCTGCTCTACCGCGACCCCGAGGGCTCGCCGCACCTCTTCACCGGTGACTCCCTCTTCCCCGGCGGCGTCGGCAACACCTTCGGCGACAGCGCCGCCTTCGCCACGCTGATCGACGACGTCGAGTCGAAGATCTTCGGCACCCTGCCCGACGACACCTGGTTCTACCCCGGCCACGGCAACGACTCCACCCTCGGCGCCGAGCGCCCCCACCTCGCGGAGTGGCGCGAACGCGGCTGGTGAACCCCGGCGACGAGCTCGTCCCGCTGTACGGCGAGGACGGCCGCCCCACCGGCGAGGTCGTCCCCCGCCGCGAGGTGCGCGCCCGCAACCTCCGCCACGCGGCGACCGCGGTCGTCGTCCGCAACCGGGCCGGTGAGGTCTACGTCCACCGTCGTACCGACACCAAGGACGTGTTCCCCGGCCGCTACGACTTCGCCGCCGGCGGTGTCCTCCAGGTCGGCGAGGAGCCGTACGACGCCGCCGTCCGCGAGGTCGCTGAGGAGCTCGGAGTCACCGGCGTCCCGCTTCGGTCCGGCGAGGCCGACTACGCCGACGAGCACACCCGCTACCACGCCTACTGCTTCACCTGCGTCTACGACGGCCCGATCACCTGGCAGCCGGAGGAAGTCGTCTGGGGTGCGTGGGTGAGCGTCGACGACCTGCGGGAGATGGTGCGGACGTTGCCCTTCGTCCCCGACACCGTGGGGTTGCTGTGGAAGGTGGTCGGGGACGTCTGACGGGCTGGGCTGGCTGCGGTTGCGTAGCCGGCACAGGACCGAGGAGGCAGCGACGAGGGGCTTGAGCAGATGGTCGGGTCCGGCGGTCGGCTTGCGGTTGCGTCGGTGCCTGATCTGCGCGGGTTGCGGTTCCGTAGCCGGCACAGTCCCGAAAGGCAGCGACGAGGAGTCTGCGCAGGTGGTCGGGTCCGCCTGTCGGTTTGCGGTTCCGTAGACGGCCCCTTGGCTGGTCACGCCGGGCACCCGACTCCCGGTGGTTGAGGTGCGTCGAGCGCTAGCGAGGAGCCTCGAAACCACCGGGCCTCGAAGGCGGGCTGTGGATGGAGACTTGGGAGAATCGCCAGTCCACAGGGCTCTCCTGACGCATGTGTGGGTCAACAGGRCCGCCCTGGGAGCGCGGGACGGTAGCCACCGAGGCTGAGCATTGCGATAGCGATGAGGGCGTCTGGCGAGGCGAATCCGAAGGCCATCCGGGTCAGGAGCCGAATGCGAGTGTTGACCGACTCGGTGGGACCGTTGGACATGCCGTGCTCGATCGAGGTGAGGATGCCGGCGCGGTGCTTCTTGACCC
>NZ_VLJQ01000106.1:0-25757 GCF_007829375.1 Nocardioides sp. J9
CCGTCGCGGTGGCCGCCGGGTCGGCGGCGACCCGCGAGGACGGCGGCGCCCCGGCCGTCCAGGTCGTCACCGTCGCGCCCGGCGAGACCCTGTGGGACATCGCCTCCGGCGTCGCGGCCGCGACCGGCGGCGACGTGCGCGGCGCGATGGCCGACATCCAGGACCTCAACACCCTCGAGGGCAGCATGGTCTACGCCGGCCAGCAGCTGCGCATCCCGGCCGCGCAGTAGCGCGCCCACCGACTCTCCGCTGCCTCGACCCCAGCGGAGCAGGGGAAAAGACGAAGGGTGGCAGGCAAGCGGCTCAGCGAGCCGCGCGCTTGCCGCCCTTCGGCGCGTTCGGGTCGCGCTTCGGCCGCGGCTCGGGGGCCGAGGTGAGGCCGAGGGCCCGGGACAGGCGCACCGCCAGCATGAAGGCGAGGAAGAGGCAGAGCATGCCGCCGAGCGAGGCGACCGCGAGGAAGAACCAGGCGCTGCCGTCGCCGTCGTGCCGGGCGTCGGCACCGAAGTCGATGGCCGCCAGGACGAGGTACCCCCACGCCACGAGGGCGAAGGTGATGCCGACCGCGAGGAGCAGGAGGTCGGCCCGAAAGCGCGGTCGCGCCTTGCTCCCTGCGCGGCTGCCCGCGCGCTTCCCACCTGCCACGGTCGTCATTGTTGCCGATCACCCAACCTGGTGGGTGCCCGCCCCGCGATCGGCCTCAGCGGCCCGTGACGGAGTACTGCACGAAGGTCTTGCCGTCCGCCTCGGTGAGCGTCCCGACGATGACCTCCCACGCGTCGTTCTCGTAGCTGGAGATGCCGGCCGCGCTCGCCTCGTCGTCGCGGGTGAAGCCGGCGGCCCCCAGCTCGTCGCCGATCCGGGCGGCGACCTCGTCGGTCCCGCCCGGCACCTGCAGCTGGACGACGAAGCCGGGCTTGCCCCCGCTGGTCGTCGACGCGCCGGAGACGATCTCCCCGTCGGTGACCGGGACCTCCTCGGGGAAGCCCTCGGGGAGCTTGCCGGTCCCGTAGGAGAACGAGCCGTCGCTGCTCTCGACCTTCACCTCGCCGGAGTCGGCGTCGATGTCGACGTCGGCGCCGCCGGCGTCCTCGGCGGCCTTCTCGATGGCGCGCTCGGTGATCTGCTCGGCGGCCTCGCCGCACGCGGACAACGCCAGCGGGAGGGCCGCGGCAGCGGCCGTGGCGGCGACGGTACGACGAAGGCGGGCTCGGGTGGGCAGGGCAGGCATGTTCGGCTCCTGGTTGGGGGGTGGTGCGAGCGGCGCGGACCCGAGACGCGCCGGTCAGACGATAGTCCCGGACAGTCTCGTCCCGCTCGTGACCTGCGCAAACGCGGTGCCGGGCAAAACTTCCGGCAACTCTCCCGCCCCCGGTCTTGCACCCGTGGTGGCCGGGGCGTACGGTTACCACTACATCTAGTAGTTACAACGATGTAGTTCTCCACATCTAGTCCACAGGACTGGGGGTGGCGATACACAGATCAGTACCCGTTCTGCACGGCGGAGACCAGGTTATCCACAGGTTTCCGCGGTCCGGGACGTCGATCCCGGGAGGAGGAACCATGCACTGTCCGTACTGCAAGCACCACGACACCAAGGTCCTCGACTCCCGGGTCGCCGAGGACGGCTGCTCGATCCGCCGCCGGCGGGTCTGCCAGTCCCAGGACTGCGAGAAGCGGTTCACGACGGTCGAGCTCATGCAGCTCACGGTGCTCAAGCGCTCCGGCGCCACCGAGCCGTTCAACCGCGAGAAGGCTGTCGCCGGCGTACGGAAGGCCTGCAAGGGCCGTCCGGTCGGCGAGGACGACCTGGCCCTGCTCGGCCAGGAGGTCGAGGACCAGCTCCGGCTGGCCGGCAGCCCCGAGATCGCCGCCCACGAGGTGGGCCTGGCGATCCTCAACCCCCTGCGCCGCCTCGACGAGGTGGCCTACCTCCGCTTCGCCTCGGTCTACCGCGGGTTCGAGTCCGCGGCCGACTTCGAGAACGAGATCGCCCTCCTGCGCGCCGAGCGCCAGTTGCAGGGCGACCCAGCCCCGACGGGCTGACCACAGACGCCCGGCAGGTAGTGGGGAAGCTGCCTGCCGGGCCACCAGCTTCCCTGTCCCGACCGATCGGGGCACGCAGCACCCGCACCACCCACGCAGCATCCGCACCACCGCCGACAGCACAGCCGACCAGCGCACCAGGAGAGTCATGACCGAGACGGCCAGCAACCCGACCGAGGCAGGCGCACCCGCCCGCAAGGGCCTGAAGATCGAGCGGGTCTTCAGCACCGAGGGCGTGCACCCGTACGACGAGATCACCTGGGAGCGGCGCGACGTCGTCCAGACCAACTGGAAGACCGGCGAGACCGTCTTCGAGCAGCTCGGTGTGGAGTTCCCCGACTTCTGGTCGCTGAACGCCTCGACGATCGTCACCACCAAGTACTTCCGCGGCGCGGTCGGCACCCCGGAGCGCGAGACCGGCCTGCGCCAGCTCGTCGACCGCGTGGTCTCCCGCTACGTGGAGGCGGGCCTGGAGAACGGCTACTTCGCGACGGCGGCGGACGCGGAGGTCTTCGAGCACGAGCTGACCTGGCTGCTCGTCCACCAGTACTTCTCGTTCAACTCCCCGGTGTGGTTCAACGTCGGCACGCAGTCCCCGCAGCAGGTGTCGGCCTGCTTCATCCTGTCGGTGGACGACTCGATGGACTCGATCCTCAACTGGTACAAGGAGGAGGGCTTCATCTTCAAGGGCGGCTCCGGCGCCGGCCTGAACCTCTCCCGCATCCGCTCCTCCAAGGAGCTGCTCAAGTCCGGCGGCACGGCCTCCGGCCCGGTCTCCTTCATGCGCGGCGCCGACGCCTCGGCGGGCACCATCAAGTCGGGCGGCGCCACGCGTCGTGCGGCCAAGATGGTCGTCCTCGACGTCGACCACCCCGACATCGAGGAGTTCGTCGAGACCAAGTGGCGCGAGGAGGACAAGATCCGCGCCCTGCGCGACGCCGGCTTCGACATGGACCTGGGCGGCAAGGACATCACGTCCGTGCAGTACCAGAACGCCAACAACTCGGTGCGCGTCACTGACGAGTTCATGAAGGCCGTCGAGGAGGGCACCGAGTTCGGCCTGCGTGCCCGCACCACCGGCGAGGTCATCGAGACCGTCGACGCCCGCTCGCTGTTCCGCAAGATCAGCGAGGCCGCCTGGGCCTGCGCCGACCCCGGCCTGCAGTACGACGACACGATCAACGCCTGGCACACCAACCCCGAGACCGGCCGGATCACCGCGTCCAACCCGTGCTCGGAGTACATGTCGCTCGACAACTCCTCGTGCAACCTCGCGTCGCTGAACCTGCTGAAGTTCCTCAAGGACGACGACACCTTCGACGCCGAGCTGTTCGCCAAGGCCGTCGAGCTGATCATCACCGCGATGGACATCTCCATCTGCTTCGCTGACTTCCCGACCGAGGCGATCGGCGAGACCACCCGCGACTACCGCCAGCTCGGCATCGGCTACGCCAACCTCGGCGCCCTGCTGATGGCGATGGGCCTGGGCTACGACTCCGACGGCGGTCGTGCGATGGCGGCCACCATCACCTCGCTGATGACCGGCACGTCGTACCGTCGCTCGGCGGAGCTCGCCGGCATCGTCGGACCCTACGCCGGCTACGCCCGCAACGCCGAGGCGCACAACCGCGTCATGCGCAAGCACCAGGCCGCCAACGACGACGTGCGCACGCTGCACATCGCCGACGCCGCGGTGCACAAGGCCGCGACGGAGGAGTGGGCGAAGGTCGTCGAGCTCGGCAAGACCAACGGCTTCCGCAACGCCCAGGCCTCCGTGCTCGCCCCGACCGGCACCATCGGCTTCATGATGGACTGCGACACCACCGGCATCGAGCCCGACTTCTCCCTGGTGAAGTTCAAGAAGCTCGTCGGCGGCGGCTCGCTGCAGATCGTCAACCAGACCATCCCGCGGGCCCTGAAGAAGCTGGGCTACGACGAGGAGAAGGTCGAGGCGATCGTCGCCTACATCGGCGAGCACGGCCACGTCGTCGACGCCCCCGGCCTCAAGCCGGAGCACTACGAGGTCTTCGACACCGCCATGGGCGAGCGTGCGCTCAAGCCCATGGGCCACGTGAAGATGATGGCCGCCTGCCAGCCGTTCCTGTCCGGCGCGATCTCCAAGACCGTCAACCTGCCGGAGACGGCGACGGTCGAGGACATCGAGCAGATCTACATGGAGTCGTGGAAGCTCGGCCTCAAGGCCACCGCGATCTACCGCGACAACTGCAAGGTCGGCCAGCCGCTCGCCGACGGCGGCGGCAAGGCGAAGAAGGACGCCGCGGACGCGGCCGAGGCCGCCGAGGCGACCAAGGTCGTCGAGAAGGTCGTGGAGAAGGTCGTCTACGCCCCGACCCGCAAGCGCCTGCCGAAGTCGCGCCAGGCCCGGACCACGTCGTTCACCGTCGCCGGTGCCGAGGGCTACATGACCTCCGGCGCCCACGACGACGGCAGCCTCGGCGAGATCTTCCTCAAGCTCGGCAAGCAGGGCTCGACCCTGGCCGGCGTGATGGACGCCTTCTCGATCGCGGTCTCGATCGGCCTGCAGTACGGCGTCCCGCTGGAGACCTACGTCTCGAAGTTCACCAACCTGCGCTTCGAGCCCGCCGGCCTCACCGACGACCCGGACGTCCGGATGTCGCAGTCGATCATGGACTACGTCTTCCGCCGCCTGGCCCTCGACTACCTCTCCTTCGAGCAGCGCTCCGCCCTCGGCATCTACTCCGCCGAAGAGCGCCAGCGCCACCTCGAGACCGGCTCGGCCTCCGAGCTCGTCGAGTCCGCCCCGGCCCCGAAGGCCGCGGCTGCCGCGGCCGAGGACGTCGTCGAGGCCGAGGTCGACACCGACGAGGACCCCCTCGCCGGCGCCCCCGAGGTCAAGGTCGCCAAGACCACCGCCGAGCTCCTCGAGCAGATCACCGGCCACGCCGTCGACAGCCCGCTCTGCATGACCTGCGGCACCAAGATGCGCCCCGCCGGCTCCTGCTACGTCTGCGAGGGCTGTGGCAGCMCCAGCGGCTGCAGCTGAGGCTGACTGTGCGCGCGGCACTCCGGTTCACCGGGGTGCCGCGCGCCTCCGCGTTTCGTCGGTCGGGTCCGCTAGCCTGGGACCAGCGTTCGATCACCTGTTCGAAAGGGGCGTCATGGGCGACGCGGTCAAACTGAAGTCGGGGGAGCCGGACTTCCGGTTCATCGACCTTTTCGCAGGCATTGGCGGCTGTCGCATGGCCTTCGAGCGCGCCGGGGGCGAGTGCGTCTTCACCTCGGAGTGGGACGACTACGCCCGCAGGACCTACGAAACAAACTTCCCTGCGGACGAAGGCAGCGAGCACATCTTCCGCGGCGACATCACCCAGGTGCACGTCGACGAGATCCCGGATCACGACGTCCTCGTCGCGGGCTTCCCGTGCCAGCCGTTCAGCATCGCAGGAGTCTCCAAGAAGAACGCCCTCGGTCGACCGCACGGCTTCCAGGACCCGACTCAGGGCACGCTGTTCTTCGACGTCGCCCGGATCATTGAGCACAAGCGCCCGCGGGCCTTCCTGCTGGAAAACGTGCGCAACCTCGTCTCGCACGACAAGGGCAACACCTTCCGGGTGATCAAGCAGCGTCTGGAGGGCCTCGGCTACGAGTTCCACCATGAGGTGATCAACGCTGCCGCTGTCGTTCCGCAGGGCCGGCGCCGGATCTTCATGGTTGGTTTCGACCGCAGCGTCTACCCGGACGGATCGGGCTTTGATTTCAACAAGGTCGAGCTACCGGCGGTCCACCCGACGATGGATGCCGTGCTCTACAAGGAGGACGGCACCGAGAAGGTCGAGCCGCCCTACACCGACGAGCACGGCGCACCGGCGGAGAAGTACACGCTCACGCCTCGTCTGTGGGAGTACCTGCAGAACTACAAGAAGAAGCACAACGCTGCGGGCAACGGCTTCGGTTTCGGCCTCGTCACCCGCAACGACGTCGCCCGGACGTTGTCTGCCCGCTATTACAAGGACGGCTCGGAGATCCTCGTGGACCAGGGCCCTGACCGTCGTCCGCGGCGGCTGACCCCGCGCGAATGCGCCCGCCTCATGGGGTTCCCCGACAGCTACGTTATCCCGGTCAGCGACACCCGTGCCTACAAGCAATTCGGCAACAGCGTCGTGGTGCCGGTCGTTGAAGCAGTGGCGAAGCAGATCGCGGCCCACCTGGACGAAGGCGCTCTGGCGGTTCCAGCAGCGGGCTAGGCTCGATCGCATGCCCGACGTGGTCTCTCCCGAGGTCCGCAGCCGGATGATGGCGGGCATCCGCGGCAAGGACACCAAGCCGGAACTCCTGCTGCGCAAGGCGCTGCACCGCGACGGCTTCCGGTATCGCCTGCATGCCAGGAACCTGCCGGGCCGACCTGACATGGTGTTCCCGCGCTACAAGGCAGCCGTCTTCGTCCACGGTTGCTTCTGGCACGGCCACGAAGGCTGCAGCTACTTCAAGGTGCCCGCGACCCGCCGGGAGTTCTGGGAAGCGAAGCTTCAGGGCAACCGGGAGCGGGATGCGCTCCGGCGAAAGGAACTCGACGACGCCGGTTGGCGCACCGCCGTTATCTGGGAGTGCGCAACCCGGCACCAGTTGAACGACACGGTCACGTCGATCGAGCAATGGCTCGTCGGTGAGCAGAGGACGCTGGACGTCGCGTGGCAGTGAACCGCAGGATCGAGCACTTCTTCGCGGGTGCCGCAGGGAAGTTTCTGAGCGCAGTCGAGGCGAGTACGGCCGCGTCGCATCAGCATGAGTTCAATGGAGCGCGGCCGCTGGTTGATCTCCTGGGTCCCCCGCCGGCGGACGGTTCCAAACGCCGGTACCGGACGACCTATGTGCGCCTCGCCGACGACGCTGAGCCACTGCTGGTCGACGACACCGCCACCTGGTACGACGCCCGTGCTCGCCACCCGACGCGCAGTGAGTTCCGTTTCTACTACCCGGCCGGCAACGCCGTGATGGCCCTGACGCGTCCAGGCGACTACGTCGTCATCGCCCGGACGCTGCCGGGGCAGGAGCGTGACCTTGTCGTGGTCGTCACCGACGGCAAGTCGTCGATGGCGGCGCAACTGGAGGCGATGTTCGGTCTCGAGCCGTCAGAGACGTTCGACGTCGAGACAGTGCCATCCGGAGAAGACCTCACGTTCAGCTCACGGCGGTTGCTGGAAGCGCTCGGCTACGAGGTCGAGTTCTCGGACGAGAGGTTTCTTGAAGACCTCCTGAATCGGTTCGGCCATCACTTCCCGTCCACAGCAACCTTCTCCGCTTATGCAAGATCAACGCTGCCGGACATCTCGCCCCTCGACGATCCCGACGCAGCGCTCCTTGCCTGGTGGGACCGGGAGGAGGTTCTCTTCCGTACCTTCGAACGTTACGTGCTCGGCCAGCGGATTGCAGAAGCCGGTGGTGACATCGACAGCATTCTCCAGACAGCAATGAGCGCCTTCCAGCGTCGCAAGTCGCGGGCGGGTCATGCGCTGGAAAACCATGTCGCTGAGATCCTCCGTGCCTGGCAGGTGCCCTTCGATGCCCAGCCCCGCACTGAGGGAAAGGTTCGCCCCGATTTTCTTATTCCGGGAGCGGCCGAATATCACGATCCCGCCTTTCCCGCAGACCGGCTGCACATGCTGGCAGTCAAGACGACCTGCAAGGACCGCTGGCGTCAGATACTTTCCGAGGCGGCGCGCGTTCCGGTCAAACACCTGCTCACCCTGGAAGCGCCGATCAGCAGGGACCAGCTGGTCGAGATGCAGGAGCAGCTGGTCGTCCTCGTCGTACCGGCGGCCCTGCACGCGTTGTTTGGGCAGCGGGAGCTGGCTGTGATCGGACTGGCGGAGATGATTCATGTTTTCGGCCGGGATGGCCCTCCTGCGCTCCCTTTCGGATAACTCAGGAGTGAATCGCCCCGGGTTTTGTGGAGGCTCGGTTACTTGGAACCAGCCCCGGTCGGGACAGGTGTTGCAACGTAGTCGGTGACCACGCGGTTGGCCCAGTGGTTGGCCTCGAACTCGGCTGGTGGGACGAGTCCGATCTCGCCGTGAAGGCGCCTGTGGTTGAACCAGTCGACGTACTCGGCGACGGCGATCTCGACGTCGCTCACGTTCTTCCAGCCGCCCTTGGGCCGCATGAGCGGGTTGCGGATGCACTCGGCCTTGAACAGCGAGTTCAGAGCCTCGGCCATCGCGTTGTCATACGAATCGCCCCTGCTGCCGACGGACGCGACGGCCTCGGCCTCGGCGAGCCGTTCGGTGTAGCGAATCGCTCGATACTGAACGCCCCTGTCGCTGTGATGGACCAGGCCGGTGACGTCCTGGCCGGCGCGTTGACGGTTCCACAGGCCCATGTCGAGTGCGTCCAACGCCAGGTCCGTGCGCAGGCTGGTGGACACCTGCCAGCCCACGATCATTCGGCTGAAGACGTCCAGGACGAACGCGACGTAGGTCCAGCCGGCGTGCGTCCTGACGTAGGTCAGGTCAGCCACCCACAGCTGGTTCGGCGCGGTCGCGACGAACTTCCGCTTCACCAGATCCTCGGGCCGCTCTGTCTCAGCGCCGTCACCGATGGTCGTCTTGCGGGTCTTCTCCCGCGGGATCCCGCGCAGCCCCTCGGCCCGCATCAGCCGCTCCACCGTGCAGCGGGCGACGCGAACGCCCTCCCGGTTCAGTGTCGCGTGGATCTTCCGTGCGCCGTAGACACCCAGGTTGTCCTTGTGGACGATCTTGATGTCGGTGACCAGTTGGGCGTCACGGATCGCGCGTGCCGACGGCGGCCTGGTCTTGGCGGCGTAGTAGCTACTCGGGGCGATCTGCACGCCGGCGTCCTTCAACACCGCGCAGATCGGCTCGACCCCGACCTCGCGACCATCGGCCACATCAATGACGTCGTGGCGATGAGCGTCGATGTAGGCGACTACTTGCTGGTGGGGCGGTCGAGCTCCGCCGCGAAGAAAGCCGCCGAGGTCTTCAAGATGTGGTTGGCCCGCCGCAGCTCGCGAACCTCGCGCTCGAGTTCGGCCAGCCGCTGCGCGTCACTGGTCGTGGTGCCCGGGCGGACGCCGCCGTCGATCTCGGCTTGGCGGACCCAGTTGCGCAGGGTCTCGGGGTGCATCCCCAGCTGCTCGGCCACACGAGCGATCGCGCCCTGCTTCGTCGCCGGATCCTGCCGCAGCTCGACCGCCATCCGGGTGGCCCGCTCACGCAGTTCGTCGGGGTACTTCCTGGGTGCTGCCATGACTCTCATCCTCCATGGATTGAGAGCCTCCATCAGACCCGGGGCGATTCAGGAGCGCAGCAAGATGTCCGATCGGACCCCAGCACGCCGTCGTGCCACCGGGTTGAGTCGGCCGGTTACGGCAGAGTCGTAGAGGAGACAGGCTCTTCTGGAGTTTCACCAGAGGAGGTGTCCCCGACATGGTTCACTCGGGCGAAAGAACGACTTGGGGAGTGATGTGTGAGCACTGATGCGGTGACTTTCGCGGTCACGAACATCAAGAACAACGTCGCTGGTGGCGCCACGCTTGAGGGCGCTGTGCGGAACCTTGCACAACTCGGTGTACCGCCGCACATCCTGGAGGCAGCACGTCACCAGTACCTCGTTGAGGTCAACGCGGTCATCGAGCTCAAGGACCCCGGAGCACTTGTCGATCAGGAGGTTCTCAACGGCAAGTGGTACGCCGGGCCCAATCCCGACCACGTCCTCTGGCCGGCGCTGAAGGACAAGCTCGCCCACGGCCTTCCGCCCGAGGCGCTGGGGGAGATCGACCGGTCGTCGACCCGGGTCGTTGGCCTGTTGCGTCCGCCGGGCGCGACTCCGATCCGCACGCGGGGCCTCGTTCTGGGACACGTGCAGAGCGGCAAGACCACGAGCTTCATGTCCGTCGCGGCGAAAGCAGCGGACGTCGGATACCGCATGGTTATCGTCCTGTCGGGCATCACCGACAACCTGCGGAGTCAGACACAGGCACGTCTCGAAGCTCAGCTTGTCGGAGAGCAAGCCGCCAATTGGTACCTGCTCACCAGCAAGGAAGCCGACTTTGCAGAGACGGGCAACGCCACTGCTCTCATGCAGGGGAATCACCGCTTGCTTGCTGTGGTCAAGAAGAACCCCCACCGGTTGCGTCGCTTGCGCGACTGGATCCGGTCAGCCGGGGAGGCTGCGCAGCTCAGTTGCCCGATCCTCATCATCGACGACGAAGCCGACCAGGCCAGCATCGATGTGGGCAAGAAGCGCATGTCGGTCATCAACAAGCTCATTCGCGAGATCCTGGAGAATCCGAAGGCTGCGTACGTCGCGTACACGGCGACACCTTTCGCCAACCTCTTGATTGACCCGTCGACTCCCGAAGGGCTTTACCCGAGAGATTTCATCGTGAGTCTCAAGACCGGTGACGGCTATTACGGCGCTGAGCGACTGTTCGGACGCGACCTGCTGGAGCATGTCGAGGACGACGCGGTTGCGGAGCCTGATGACGTCATCCGGATGGTGCCCGACGCCGACGTGCCAACGGTCCAACCCCCGAAGGGAAAGGGAGCCGTCTTCAGCTGGACCCCGGAGATGACTCCCAGCCTCGTCGATGCGGTCAACTGGTTCTTCCTCGCGACCGCCGGCCGTCGGGCGCGTGGAGACCATGACGCCCACTCCTCGATGCTGGTCCATACGTCGATGCTTTCCGAGGCACATGCTCGTCTTCACGACGTGGTGAGTCGATACTGCGTGGAGCTCGAGCGAGCCGTCGCGAGCGGCGATGCCGGGGTGTTGGCCAATCTGGAAGCGCTGTGGAACTCCGAGCAAGACCGCGTCGTCCGGCAGCCTGACGAAGAGGAGCTCTCCTGGGACCGCGTGGTCGGCGAGCTCGGCCCGGTTCTCTCCGATGCCCAGGTGATCGTCGACAACTACAGGTCCGACGCCCGCCTGATCTACAAGGAGGATGAGCCTTCCACGGTGATCGCCATCGGTGGGAACACGCTCAGCCGGGGCCTGACGCTCGAGGGCCTGGTGAGCTCCTACTTCGTTCGAGCAGCATCTGCCTATGACACGCTCCTTCAGATGGGGCGCTGGTTCGGCTACCGCCGTGGGTACTCCGACCTGGTCCGGATCTGGATGACTGACGAGCTTCGCGACTGGTTCCAGACCCTGGCGACGGTCGAGGCAGAAATCCGTCACGAGATCGATCGCTACGAGCTTGAGGCGCTCCGTCCCACACAGCTGGCTATCAAGATCCGTACGGATCCCGCCATGACAATCACGAACGCCGCGAAGATGAGGAACGCTGTCCACGCACAGCTCAACTACTCGGGCAAGCGTGAACAGATGATCCTGTTCCGCAGCAATGATCGGGAATGGCTCAAGCGAAACTGGGACGCAGGGGAACGGTTGATCACTAACGCGGCCTCGGACCCGGGGGTGTCCATGGGGCGGGTTCGCGGTGTTGGACGGCCCCTGCTGACAGGCGTGCCGGTGTCGAGGATTCGGGAGTTTGTTGAGGCCTTTTCGTTCCACGAGGACAGTCAGCGGTTGCAGACATCCCTCCTGCTCAAGTACCTGGAACAGGAGAACGCGAATGGAGGTCTCCTGCATTGGAACGTGGTTGTGATGGAAAACCAGAAGCCTGCCCTGGGCCAGGAGTCACTGGGGCCGTTCGGCAAGGTCAACCTGATCGGTCGCACGAAGATGTCGACGTCCAGGCCCGGGGCAGCGAACATCAAGGCGTTGTCGGGTTCGCTGGATCGCGCCGCGGACTTGCCGCAGATCCTTGAGGGGTTGGGAGAACAACCGAGTGACAAGGAGATCAAGAACGAACGGGATCGCCTTGACGCGCCGCCCCTGCTCGCGCTGTACCCGATAGCTCCGACCGTGCCGACCTCAGCGAATGGGCGCGCACCTCTCGAGGCTGCCGGCCCTGTACTCGGCGTGACCTTCTTCTTCCCGAACGCCGAGGCGTCAGGTGGGGGGATTGACTACGTAGCGGCTGACCTCTCCAGCATCGAGGTCGAGGATTTCTCGGCGGAGATCGAGGAAGCTGACAAGCTTGACGAAGAAGAGGATGTCACTACCTCCGGCGCAGGGGCACCGTGATGTCCGGAACCGCCGCGCTGCTGTGGGCGGGTATCACTGCCCAATCGTCGAACTGGCTCATGAAGCCCGTTGGCGTGACGGTCGAGGGCGCCGAGGTCGGGGTTGCTCGCGACCCGCACGGGCGGCCCGTTCTCCTGGTTCCTGCTACCGGTCGCGCTGCGGGTCTGAAGGTGCTCACACGAGGCTTGAGCGCCAGAGTTGGTGCCTTGGCCAGCGGAGCGACCTATGCCGATTGGTTGATGGTGACGTGCGAGGACCGCAGCCTCCGGTCGACCTTCTTCAGCTTGTGCGACGACGTCATCAGGGCGCTCTCGAACCTTGCCGAGGAGTCGGATCCGGTCGCGGAGGCACTCGCCGTGGTGAGCAAGTGGAAGGCGCTCCTCGAAGGCGTCCATGGCGGCGTGCTGAGCGAAACTCAATGTTCGGGGCTCTTGGCAGAGTTGCATGCGATGGAGCAGCTCGCGGAGCGGTACGGTCCCGATGCTGCACTCGCCGCGTGGGCGGGCCCGGACCGCTCGCGAGTTGACTTCAGATTCGACAAGGCCGGTGTCGAGGTCAAGGCCACTCTCCAAAGGGATCAGTTCCGGGTTACCGTTCACGGGTTGTGGCAGCTCGACGAACTCGAGGTCGGTTCTCTTCGATTGTTTGCCCAGCAGATGGAGCTGGTGCCGACGGGTGGCGACTCAATCCCGGACGCGGTCGCTCGCCTGGTGGCGCTCGGGATTGATGAGGCAGCACTGCAATCGGAGCTCGCCAAGGTTGGCTGCCTTCCCGTCGACCAAGACGTCTACCGAACGATTCGGTTCAAGGTGCTGGACGAGTGTGGGGTAGTGGTCGGGTCTGCCACCCCGCGAATCGTGCGCTCGAGTTTCAGCGACCCGGACGTGCAGGCGGCAATCTCGGGAGTCACATATCAGGTTGACCTGACATCACTCTCGCAAGCTGCGGGACGGCTGGACAACCCGCTTGACGTGTTCGAAGGACTGGATGCATGACCGCCCTGCAACATTTCGCTGAGCCCTATGCCCCGCAGGGGAACATTGATGCGCGTGCGGCAGATCGGGCCATCGGCCGGCCACAGCTCGATCCGTGGGATGTCTTCCTGCGAGAGACAGTGCAGAACAGTTGGGATGCACGACTTGAGCCGCACGGCCCCGTGCGTTACAGCGTCGACGCCTTCTGGCCGAGCCCCGACAGGGTGCAGATCCTGAAGGAGACCGTCTTCGCGGAGTTGCCGGAGAGCTCTGACCTCGCCGCATTCCTCAGCGGCGGTGAGGACACCCAGCCATTTCTCGTGGTGACCGATACGGGAACGAAAGGTCTTGGCGGCCCGACGAGAGCTGACCGGGTCACCAGTGATGCGACGGACTTCATCGACTTCGTGCGCAACGTCGGACGGGCCGCCGACAAGAAGCTCGGCGGTGGCACCTACGGATTCGGCAAGGGCACGCTGTGGGGGATGAGTTCCTGCGCAACGGTGCTGATCTATACCAAGTCGACGTACCAGGGCGCTCCGGTGTCGCGCTTCATCGCGATGGGGCACACCGACCCCTATAGCGACGGGGCACTCAAGTACACCGGGCGTCACTGGTGGGGACGGTCAGATCCCGACACGTTGATCGAGCCAGTGGAAGGCGTGGAAGCGGACGAGCTGGCCGAGTCGCTCGGCATGTCCCGCCTGCGCGACGAAGCAACTGGCACGTCTCTCATGGTGCTTGGCCCGGTCGCGACCGACACTGCAGAGACCGTCGAAGCCGTGGTTCGCAGGCTCGCGTCGGCGGCCCTGTGGTGGGCGTGGCCCCACATGGTTGATGGATCCATCCGGTTCGAGTTCACCGCGGATGGGGCGGATGTTCCGGTTCAACTCCCTGACGATCACCCCTGCCTCCGCCACTTCGCCGAGGCTTATCGAAGAGCCAAGTCGACCACGGAGCCTGTCGAGGATTGGCCATGGAACCAGGACGTGCTTCGCATGCAACGCCCTGCCCTGCGTCTTGGCGCTCTTGCGTGGCGGAGGGTGCCGCGGGAAGACCTCGCCGCGGCGCCGGACTCGCCAGTTCAGATCTCGTCGCACGTCGCACTGATGCGTCGCCCACGACTGATCGTCCGTTACCTGCCGGTTCGCGAGGATCCAAACGGGCAGGGAACGGCCGGAGTCTTTGTTGCCGACGACGATCTGAACGACAAGTTCGCCAAGGCCGAACCGGTGGCACACGACGACTGGTCCGCCTCCAACATGGGGTTGCCCAAGGGGACACGCAACCCGGTCAAGAGGGCACTGGAGCTCATCAAGGAGAGCTTCGTGTCGGCGGCAGTCAACGTGGGAGCCGGTGACGGCACTGTCGTACAACCGGGCTTGGTGCGGCTTGCCACTGCGATGGGGGACCTGGTGCTCGGGACGGGCGACGCTGCGTTCGTGCGAGAGAAGTCGTCATCACCCTCCGGTGGCGGTTCCCGCTCGCTGAGCGCCAAGGTCATCGGCTCTCCGAGACTGGAACTCTTCGGCGGACGGGCCGCCGCACGCTTCGAGGTCGAGGTGAATGTGCCCTCTTCGAGCGCATTGCCTGTTCGCGTGTCGGTCGATCCTCACGTCCTCACCGAAACTGGCCCAGACCGCGATCAGGACCTGGCGCAGCCGGAGGTGCTGGACCTCGAACTGCGGGAAGCTATGGACCCGGCCCGGCGGGGCGTCCTGGTCACGCAGGCCGGAAAGCAGAGCTTCCAGGTAGTAGTCAGCGTGCCGGACGACACCGCGGTGGCCATTGCCGTGTCGGCGGCTGCGGAGGTCGAGTAGTGGCCATCAAGTACGCAACCAGTCACCTGCAGGTCAGTGCCGATGCCGTGGTGATTGACCGCGTTGTGGTCAGGGCAAGCGACCGGGACCACCTCAACCCCGAGCTCGTCCCGGACTGGGATCAGGCGACGGACCTCCAGGTCAGCGTCGGAGTCACCGTGGACCTTCGCAAGTGCATCGCCGATTCCGGCTTGCGTTACGACTCCGTTCTCGGTTTGGCGGTCGCATGGCACGCAACCGGCTCAGGATTGCGCGGAGCATCGGAGACCGTCATGGCCGAGGATGGATCGAACACGGTCCAGTTCTCCCTCGCGGGGGGAATGCTCGGCGGCCAGTTGGTGCTGGACACCTATCTCACAGCCAAGGTGCCGATGGGATTTGCCAACCCTCTTGCCGCGAAGAGGGCCGGCAGCATTCTCTGGAGTGAACGTCGGGCCATTCGTCTCGAGGGTGACGGCAGTCGGTTCCCTCTGTCAGCCGTGAGCTTTGCGCAGACTGGTATCGCCAATGGGCTGACCGCTGCCTGGGCGCTGCTGTTCGACTCGACAGATCCGTATGACTCTGGGCTCGGCAACACTCGTCTGTACCTGAACACAGACCATCCGAAAGTCGAGGCATTGCTCAACTCTCCAGACGGGGAGTCCGACGTAGTGGGTCGGGTCCTGCACGCTGACGTGAACCGTGCGCTGGTTCTTCAGGCTCTGGGTTGCGAGGATCTCGACCTCGAAGGTGAGTACCCCGCCGAGTCGCTGGGTGAGCTTTTCGTATTGACTCTCCGTCGCAACTTTCCGGGTCAGTCCGTCGAAGAGGTCCGCGCCATGTTGCGCACGCGTCCGGGAGAATTCGACGCAGTCCTGCAGGCACGAGGGGGGTTCCTGTTGTGAACTCGCTCAGCTATCCGCGCCTCTCGGGCGCTCTTGCATCCGAGCTCCTCGTCAAGATCTCAAGCGCAGATCGGAGCGAGGTCCTCGGGTTGGCGGAGGAGTACGAAGGTCGGAGAACGTTCTACCCCACGGCGCTTCATCGCGCGGATGATCAACGGCTTCGTGAGATCCGGACGGCGATCGTGGAGCACGCCCAGCGATGTGGTTTTCCTGATGCTGATGCAGGAGTCGAGTTCGATCGCGCACTGCCTGCACTGTTACACGAGATGCTATTCATGGTGCCGGCTGAAGCCGGCGTCGCAGAGGTCTGGAACTACTTGACCCTCGTGCTTCTGCCAGACGTTGCTCTCTGGCGCTGGCCCAACCCCAACTGCGACCCGCGCTACGAACGCTTGCTCGGAAAGCCGCGTAACGTCTTCCGCCGTCACTGGTGGAGGGCGCACCTCCTGGGGCCGGAGCTGACCATGCGAATGCGCGAGGACGAGCTTGTCCAGATCGTCGAACGCACTGCGACGCTCGGCGGCGACCCTCGCGTGGCGCGGGCTGTCGCCGCGGCGTTCCTTCACGCGGTCGACACCCAGTCGATCGAGGTCGGTGGCGCCCCGACCACCCTCAAGCGCATGCAGATCATGCGTGCCCTGGCCAAGCGTGTGCTCAGGATGGCGCGCGTCGTTGCACTGTCGACCCTGAACGATGAAGAACTCGCAGCCTTGATGGCAGAACTCGCGGAGCTGACATTGGCAGCAGCGGCCGACGCGGTGGATGGGACAGTCGTGCCGTCCTGAAATGCGTCCGAGACATCGTCGGCTCCTTCGACCGCGGAATAGCTAGTGCGGCAGGTAACCGAGCCATAGCCCATCGCGGGCGCGTGTCATCCCGACGAAGAGCTCCCGGTGGAAGCGCTCCAGCCGTTCGGCGTAGGCAGATTCGGCTTCTCCATGTCGTCTCGCGGGCGGGCTGTGGCGCAGTCCAGGCATCAGGACGTACTTGAAGTCGAGTCCCTTTCCCCGCTTGAAGGTCCCAATCTTGACCTTGTCCTGCGTGACCCCGTCGTAGGCCGTGAGCTCAACGGTGGGAACACCTGCCGCACGCAGCACCCGCTGATACTGGGAGACGGCGCCGACGTATGCCACCAGGACCGCCATGTCGCCCAACGGGATGCCGTAGTCACGGGTCCGGATGATCTGGTCGACCAGACGGGCCTCCAGCTCTAGCTGGGACCCAGCGAGGAACTCGATCGGCGCGTGTCCATGCCGCGCGATCTCGACGTCACGGCCGCCGTGCTCGAGCTGTCCTTCAAGGTCACCGAAGCGATCGTGTGACACCTCGCGCATGGCGCGGTTCAGGATCTCGATGGTGTTGCGGTAGTTCACCTTGAGCACGGTTGATCGACCCGTGATGTTGATTCCGGCCTCGGAGAGATTGAACCCACCGGGGTAGACCGACTGCTGCCCGTCGCCGATCAGCAGGACCTGGTCGTCTCGTGCGAGGCGGGCCAGGAACTGGAGTGCGGTCAGGGTGAGGTCCTGCACCTCGTCGACAATCACCGCGCCGTACCGCAAGAGCCCCGGTGTCTCGTCGAGCACATCCAGCGCATTCATGATCAAGTCGTTGAAGTCGCAGACCCCGGCTTCGTCGAGGAGTTCGCTGTAGCAGCAGTAGAGGTTCCAGAGGTCGACCCGGGACTCCCGCGGGAAGGTTGTCTTGCGGCCGACGCGCTCGAGGTCCCGGTAGGTGTCGAAGTCGAGGATGCCTCGCCCCTTGATGACGTAGTCGATCTCCTCGCGCCAGTAGTCAGGGCGGGGCTCGAATCGAGCGAGTTTGTCAGCTGCCTGAGTCTCCGCCCAGGCGCGCTCGAACGCCCGGCTGCATGCGTCAAGGTCGATACGGACGCCAACGCCCGACAGCTCGAGCACCCGGTAGGCGAGTTGATGCGCGCTTGCGAACTCAATGTTCTCGGCACCCGCTGGCGAGATGCGTCGAGCGAGCGCTGCTTGCACACGGGGAAGGGTCTTGACGAAGGACGTGAAGAGCACGGGCAGGTCTGACCGCTGCGCGAGGTAGACCGCGCGATGCAGGCCGACGACCGTTTTTCCGGTGCCGGCCGGACCACGGATGCGGTACGGACCGTTCCACTGCGCACGAACGAGCTTGTTCTGTTCCGGATGGATGAAGGTCATCCAGTCTTCAATGGGTTTGGCGAGGAGCGCTTCGTTGAGTGCGCCGTGAACCTCGTCGAACTCGATCAGCGGCTCATCGAGCGCTTCGTCTTTCGCGCGTGGCTTCCGCGGAACCTTCGTCTTTGCCTGTGTGGGAACGGGACCCTTCGGCGGGCATGCCAGCTCGAGGTCGTCGGCGATGGCGTGTACGTTCTCGGGCGCGAGGCGAGGTGGCCGACTCAGCAACCACCCAATGAGCTCCGTGGCGCCGATTGCCGTCGACGGGCCCACGGGGGTCGCCTTCATGGACTGGTTGGTAAACGCCAGGACCGACTGGATCGCGCTCGGAACCAGGCCGTGGTCAGCGAGGACGTCGGCGAGCCGGTCGATGAGCGAGATGTGCTTGTCGATGGTCGCTGTTTCGTCTGCATCGCCACGGAAGAGCTGGCCGTTGATGATCGAGACTTCCGCCCACTCCTTGGCATCGATGATCAGTACCCCAGGCGGTCCCACGACGAGGAAGTCGATGTTGGCGCGCGAGCTATTCGGCCACTCGCGATCCTCCAGCACTCGCCATTGGAACTGAATGAGCTCCTTCAGGTACTTCGAGAGCGTGCGCTCGGATTCAGCGGCGATGAGGAAGTTCTGGGCGCGCTCATCCAGCAGGCGGGCGTATTGCCTCAGGCGTGCGCTTTCGTCCTCTGCGGAATCCCCAGCGGCCATGTCGACCTCCCTTTCAGGCAGGGTAGGTCTGGAGAACTCGTTTGACGGGAGTTCTGCGAATTTCCTCTGCGCAGCGGACGGTGCTGCTTGACTCCGGCTCGTGGTCACCTGCATCCCCGAATCACCCACGTTCACGACCGGGTCCGAGAAGGAGGTCTGGGAGCTGCTGCGCGACCAGCTCGGGCCGGACGACGTGCTGCTGGCCAACCAGCACCTCACCACCGAGGAGCGGGACTACGAGGCTGACCTGGTGGTGCTGACGCCCGGGTTCGGGGTGCTGGTGCTCGAGGTGAAGGGCGGGTCGGTCTGGTACGACGAGGGGTGGATCCAGAAGCGCGGGGAAGAGCCGCACTGGATCGACCCGGTGGGGCAGGCCCGCGACGCGAAGTACGCGCTGCGCTCCTACGTCGAGCGCCAGGCAGCGTGGGGGAGCAGGACGCGGGTGCGGTGGGCGCACGGGGTGGTGACGCCGTACTCCACCTTCGACCAGGCGTTCAGCCTGCCTGAGCTGCCGCGGCACGCGCTGCACGACCGCGACGACCTGGCGCACGTCGCGACGCGGCTGCGGCAGAACGCGTCGAAGGGGGACACCCAGCGGGCGCCGGAGGCGGACGACGTCGATGCGATCGTCGCGGCGCTGACCGGTCGGTTCAACACCAGCTACTACGACGTCAATGCCGAGGCGGCGGAGCGCGCCGCGGAGGCGGACCGGCTGACCGACCAGCAGGCGATGATCCTGTCGGTCACCCGCCACCTCACCCGGGTCGAGGTGCGCGGCGGAGCGGGCAGCGGCAAGACGGTCCTGGCGCTCCRGCAGGCCAAGGAGCTCACCCGCGGCACCGCCGACCGGAAGCCGCAGCGGGTGGCCCTGCTGTGCTACTCGATCGGGCTGGCGACGTACCTCAAGCGGCAGGTCGAGAGCTGGCCGCACCGCCACCGCCCGAAGTTCGTCGGCACGTTCCACGACTTCGGCCGGCAGTGGGGCGCGCCGGACGGCGACCGCGCAGACAGCGAGTTCTGGGAGGAGCAGCTGCCGCAGATCATGGCCGACCTGGCCGACGGGCTCACCGACGGCCAGCGGTACGACGCCGTGGTGGTCGACGAGGCGCAGGACTTCGCCGTCTCGTGGTGGACCCCCGTGCTCAAGGCGTTGCGCGACGAGGAGCAGGGCGGGCTCTACGTGTTCTCCGACGAGAACCAGCGCATCTTCGGGCGGTTCGGCGTCCCTCCGGTCTCCCTGGTGCCGCTCGTGCTCGACCACTGCCTGCGCAACACCCGCGAGATCCACGGCGCGTTCGCGCCGCTGGCGCCGTCACGGATGTACGCCCGAGGCGGGCACGGCCCGGACGTGCGGTTCGTCCCGTGCGACGCCGCGGACGCCGAGGAGGTCGCTGACGACGAGGTGGTGCGGCTGCTCGACGAGGACGGCTGGGAGCCCGGCCGGGTCGCGCTGATCACCACCGGCCACCGCCACGCCTCGCACAAGATGCAGACCGACGCGGTCGGCCAGGAGCAGTACTGGGAGACCTTCTGGGACGCCGAGGAGGTGTTCTACGGTCACGTCCTCGGGTGCAAGGGCCTCGAGCGCCCGGCCGTCGTGCTGTGCCTCAACGAGGAGTCGGTGACGGACCGGGCGCGCGAGCGCCTCTACGTCGGGATGTCGCGTGCGACCGACCAGCTGGTCGTCGTCGGCAACCCGGACTGGGTGCGGGAGGTCGGCGGGCCGCAGGTCGCGAAGACCCTCGGCCGCACCGGCTGAGCCCGCCCGCCGATCAAGGGCCGATCAGGCCCGCTCAGCGAGGCTCACGCCTCGTGCCCGCTGCCGTCCGACAGGTCGCAGGAGTGCGCTGCGGCCACCTCGCGCGCCTCGGCCAGCGCGAGCTCCGGGCTGGTCCAGCCGCAGTCCTGGCAACAGGCGAGGGCGGTGGCCGGCTCGGACTCGTAGCGGCGCTCGACGTCGGTCGTCACCAGCACGACTGGCACCGGCTCCCAGCGGAGCTGGTCGAGGTGGCCGGTGGCGCGGGCCAGCGGCAGCCCCGGTGGCGTGACCACCCCACAGCTGCACACGTCGCCGTCAGGGTGCTCCCGGGCCAGCTCGTGCACGTCGCGGGCCTGCGCCAGCACGATCTCGTAGGCATCCATTGCCAGCAGTCCGGCGGCGCTGCCGTCCTGGCCGGCAGCCCTGGCCCGCTCCGCGCTGCTGCGCAGGGCGAGGTACTCGAAGCTCGCGCCGAGCACACGCACGTCGTACCGATGCCCGCGCCAGGCGAGCGTCTCGAAGTCAGGTCCCACAGGGACTCCTTCCCGTCCTTGGCCGCGCCACCGTGGCGCGACCCGGGTCTTCTCCGGAAGGCACCGTGCCGGGTGGCGCGGTTGCCGGTCGACCACGTCCGGAGGCGTGCGGTCGACACTCGTGACCCATGTCCGCGGGACCGGTCGGCCCCGCACGGCGCACGCTAGGGACGGCGCCCGACAGAACTGCCCCGAGCGCCGCCGGCGTGGGGTGATCGGACCCTGCTGGTGGTCACTTCGGACCATCTCTGCCCTGTTCTCCAGCGGCCGGCCGGTCTCCGACCTACGGTCGCGGGCATGAAGCGACTGATCCGGCTCCTCGGCGTCCTGGTGACCGCGGCCCTGCTCGGCACCGGGCTAGCCGCGACGGCGTCGACCTCCGCGTCCGGTGCGGCGGTGGCCGACCGCGACTGCGGCGACTTCAGCACCCAGGCCGCCTCCCAGCGGTTCTTCCTCGACCACGGCGGGCCGCGCAGCGACCCGCACCGCCTCGACGCGGACGGTGACGGGATCGCGTGCGAGACCCTGCCCTGCCCGTGCAGCTACGCGACCGGTGGTGGCGGTGGTGGTGGCGGTGGCAGCACCACGCCCACCGTCGTCCGGCAGTGGGCGCGGGTCGTCCGCGTGGTCGACGGCGACACCGTCGACGTCCGGCTCGCAGGCGGCCCCACGCGGCGGGTGCGGCTGATCGGGATCAACACCCCCGAGACCAGCCCCCGCCAGTGCGGCGCCGGGCTCGCCACCCAGTCCGCACGGCAGCTGCTGCCGCGCGGCACCCGGGTCCGCCTCGTCTCCGACACCCGTCAGCCGAAGAAGGACCGGTACGGCCGGCTGCTGCGCTACGTGATCAAGGGCTCCATCGACGTCAACCGCGCCCAGGTCAAGCGCGGCTGGGCGCGCGTGTACGTCGTGGGGCGCGGGTTCACCCGCGTGGCGGGCTACCGCACCGCGCAGCGCTCCGCGCAGGCCGCGCCGAGGGGGATCTGGCGCACCTGCCGCTGACGGACCGAGTGACGGACCCGGGCCGTTGCCCGGCGGTCAGTGGCTGTTGAGCACCGCCCAGCCGATCAGCTGGTCGATGCGGCGGATGTCGGCGCCCTTGCCGACCTTGATCTTGATGTGGCCGGCGCGCGTCCACAGCTCGATCTCGGCGTTGATGTCGAGCAGCTTGCCGGCGTTCTCCGAGGACCACATGTTGATCGAGGAGTAGGGCAGCGAGTAGATCTCGACCTTCTTGCCGGTGATCCCCTGGGCGTCGCGGACGATCAGCCGCTTGTTGGTGAACACGGCGCTGTCGCGGAAGGTCTTGAACGCCGTCACCGGCTGCTCGCCCTCCACGAGGATCGGCCCGATGTCGTCGGGGATCGGGACCTCCTGCATGAAGGTCCAGGACGTGATGGTCGCGGTTTCCATCCCGCCAGCCTGCCCGACCCGGCCGACGGATCCGAGCGAACCCCGCGGGGCGGTGGTCCTGGTCAGGCCAGCGCCGCGGCCACCAGCTCCACGGCCGGCACGTCGGCCGGCGCCCAGTCCAGGCTGTCGAGCTCGTCGGGGGCGVGSCAGCGCAGCTCCTCGTGCTCGGTGGTGGTGGGGGTGCCGTCCACCAGGACGCACCAGTACGTCGACAGCGTGACCACCAGCGCGTCGTACGCGTGCGTCGTGGTGGTCACCTCCGCCCCCACCTGCACCCGGCAGCCGAGCTCCTCGTCGACCTCGCGGGCGAGTGCGGCCCGCGGCGACTCGTCGGGCTCGACCTTGCCGCCGGGGAACTCCCACATCCCGCCGGTCGCGCCGCCCGGACCGCGGCGGGCGCACAGGACGCGGCCGTCGCGGACGATGACGGCGCCGACGACGGCGACCTCCTTCACGGATGAGTGCACGGCGCGCGTCAGTCGTCGGTGAGGCTGCTGAGGTCGTCGGGCACGTCGACGGCGTGCTCCTGCAGCACCTCGAGCGGGATCAGCCGCAGCGCGGCCTCGTTGGTCGACGCGAGCACGACCGGAGCGGCCACGCCGTCGGCGTACGCGTGCAGCCAGCGCGCGGCGACCACGCACCAGCGGTCACCCGGGTGCAGGCCCGGGAACTGCCACTCCGGGCGCGGCGTCGAGAGGTCGTTGCCGACGGCCTGCTGGTGGGCGAGGAACTCCTCGGTCATCACCGCGCACACCGCGTGCACGCCGACGTCCTGCGGCCCGCAGGTGCACGTGCCGTCGCGGTGGAAACCGGTCATCGGGTCGGTCCCGCAGGGCTGCAGCTCGCCACCCAGGACGTTGCGCTCGGTCACACCCCCGAGCCTAGGTCGGTGCACCCACCGGCCGAAATGCGGTTGACCTCCCACCGCCGACGCGATGGGGTCGGGACATGCCCGAGCTGACCTACCTCATCGGCACGACCATCGACGGCTTCGTCGCCGGCCCGGCCGACGAGGTCGACTTCTTCCCGGTGCCACCGGAGTTCGCCCGCTTCCTGGCCGAGGAGTATCCCGACTCCCTGCCCGGCCACGTGCGGCAGGCGCTCGGCGTCGCGGACGCCCCGCTGTCACGCTTCGACACCGTGGTGATGGGCCGGCGCACCTACGACCCGGCCCTGGCCGCCGGGATCGCCGACCCGTACCCGCACCTGCGCACCGTCGTGTGCAGCCGGTCCCTGCCCGCGGCGACGGCCCCGGTCGAGGTCACTGCCGACGACCCCGTCGAGGTGGTCCGCCGGCTCAAGGCCGACGACGGCATCGGTGTCTACCTCGCCGGCGGCGGCCAGCYCGCCGGCCGGGTCGCCTCCGAGATCGACCGGCTGGTCGTGAAGGTCTACCCGGTCCTCGCGGGCAGCGGCCGGCCGATGCTGGAGCGACCGTTCACGCCGGAGGCGTTCACCCTCGCCGGCGCGCGCAGCCTCGACAACGGCTGCACCGTGCTGGAGTACGTCCGCGCCTGAGCCCGGCTCGACGGGGCGTAGGGCTCAGGGAGGGTGGTCAGATGAGGGTGGTCGCCTGCTGGGGCGCCACCAGCTGCCAGATCGCGCCGACGGTCCAGGCAATACCTGCGAAGAGCGTCAGGTAGAGCCCGATCGCTGCTGCGCCGTTCATGTCGACCAGGCCGATCAACGCCGTCACCCCGGCCATGACGAGCAGGGCGATGTTGGCTGCCCGGCCGGGACGGCGCGCCGGGCCGACCAGCCCGCTGGTCAGCGCGAGCGTGAACAGCCCGGCGAGCGCGAGGACCAGCGTGATGACGCCGTCCCCCTCGAGCCCGATCGCACTGATGCCGAAGAGCGAGACCCAGGGCAGGAAGGCAGCGAGCGCGACGACGAGCATCGCGACGGCGGAGATCCGCTGGGGAACGGTGAGGCGTCCGAGGTTCATCCGGGCAGGCTAGGCCGCTCAAGGGATCCACGTCCTGCGAATCGGGAAGCGCGTCGGGAGCCGGTTGCTAGCGTCGCTGGCGTGCCTGCCCGAGACCGCGCCGACGTCGTACGACGGGCGCGGGCGCTGCTCGGGCGCACCATCACCGGGCACGGGGTCACCGTGCGGATCACCGAGGTCGAGGCGTACGGCGGCGTCGAGGACCCCGCCTCCCACGCGTTCACCCGCACGCCGCGCTCGGAAGTGATGTACGGCCCGGCGTACCGGCTCTACGTCTACCGCTCCTACGGCATCCACTTCTGCGCCAACGTCGTGACCGGTCCGACGGAGATCGGTGCCGCGGTGCTGCTGCGCTCCGGCGAGGTCGTCGACGGCCACGACCTCGCCCGACTTCGACGGGGGATCGAGGGCCGCGACGTCCAGCTCGCCCGCGGCCCCGGCAACCTCGCCCAGGCCCTCGGCATCACCCTCGACGACCTCGGCACCGACCTGCTCGCGGACCACCCCGACGGCGAGCACTTCACCGGCGTCCGGCTCGGCCCCGAGCACCGCCGACGCCTCCGCATCGCCAGCGGGCCACGGGTCGGGGTGTCGAAGGCGGCCGACGTGCCCTGGCGGTTCTGGATCGAGGGCGACCCCACCGTCTCGGCGTACCGCCGCAGTCCGCGCGCCCCCGCGCCGCCGCCATAGGCTTCCGCGACGTGAGCACCGAGACCTTCCAGAACGTCACCCTCGACCCCAGGGCCAACATCTACTTCGACGGCGCCTGCGTGAGCCACTCGTTCACCCTCGCCGACGGCACGAAGAAGTCCGCCGGCGTCATCCTCCCCGCGTCCCTGACGTTCGGCACCGCTGCACCCGAGGTGATGGAGCTCAACGCCGGCGCCTGCCGCGTCCGCCTCGCCGGCTCCCAGGAGTGGACCGAGTACGCCGCCGGCCAGTCCTTCAGCGTCCCCGGCGACTCGTCGTTCGACATCGAGGTCATCGAGCCGGTCAGCTACGTCTGCCACTACGGGGCCTGAAGGCGCGAGCGTGTCGCCTGCGCGGCGCTTGATGGCGCGAGCGTGTCGCCTGTCGACGGAGGCCGCACGGGCGCTCGCTGCGCTCGGCCCGCGGGCGTCCGTCGACGCGCCTTCGGCGCGGGGCGCCACGCTGCCGCGCACGCAGTTGCCTTGCGTAGGTCCGGGCCCCGCTTGGCGGCAAGCCTTCTCCCGGTGGTTGAGGTGCGACGAGCGCTAGCGAGGAGCCTCGAAACCTCCGGGCCTGCGTGGCGGGCTCTGGTGGGCACAGTCCGGTGAACAGGTGCCGCTGGTTTCGAGGCTCGGCCGCGGACGGCCTCGCACCTCAACCAGCGGCAGACGGTCGGCGCCACGGCGATTCTCGGGTGTGCTTCGCCGTACTCCCGGTGGTTG
>NZ_VLJQ01000107.1:0-25496 GCF_007829375.1 Nocardioides sp. J9
AGCAGCGACAACCTCGCCCCACTCACCCGCACCCACCACCGCATCAAGACCCACGCCGGCTGGCAAGCCCGACAACCCTTCCCCGGGATCACGATCTGGCGCGATCCCCACGGGGCCCACTACCTGGTCGACCCGACCGGCACACGACGCATCACCCCCACCCGGGGCGAGCAGACACCCACGCCCATGGAGATCCACGGCACCCGGCTGCTCCTCGACTGGGCCGCCTGACGGTCCCGGCGCGGGCCACTGGCCACGCTGACACCGGATCCGGGGTCATCCAGCTGATTCCGGGGTTGACAGGGACCCCGGCCACTTCTTCGGTTTCCCGGACGCTGGAGGTCGAGCGCGACTAGGGTGCCCGCGTGGGACGCTCCGGGGATCTCGTGGGCCTGCTCGAGCGCACCACGGAGTCCGCGGCCATCGACGCGCTTCTCGGCTCCGCGGGCGACGGTGCCGGCGGCATCGTGCTGCTGCGCGGTCCCGCCGGTGTCGGGAAGACCGCCCTGCTGCAGGCCGCCCGGGAGGCTGGCCGGAGCCGCGGCATGCTGGTGCTTTCAGCGCGCGGGGCCGACTTCGAGCAGGACTTCGCGTTCGGTACGGCGCGGCAGCTGTTCGGCCGCCTGGTCAACTCGTCCGACCCCGAGACCCGCGCCCGGCTGCTCGCCGGACCCGCGGCGCCGTGCCGCTCCCTCTTCTCCCCGGACGCGTCGCGCGAAGCGTCGGGCGAGGAGTCGCCGGCGGCCGTGGTCGAGGGCATCGCCTGGCTCGTGGACCACCTCTCGTCCGCCCACCCGCACGGCGTGCTGCTGGCGGTGGACGACATCCAGTCCTGCGACCGCGCCAGCCTGCGCGCGCTCGCCCGCCTCGCCCTCGGGCTCGAGGACGTCGGCGTGGTCATCGCCCTCGCCCACCGGCTCGACTCCAACGACCGCAACGAGGACCTGATCAGCTGGCTGGCCGCGGACCCTCGGGCGAAGGTCGTCGAGCCACCGCCGCTGAGCGCAGGGGCGGTCGGCCAGCTGGTGCGCTCGCACCTCGGCAGCACGTCGACCGAGCTCACCGCGGCGTGCCGCGACATCACCGGCGGCAACCCGTTCCTGGTCGGCGAGCTGCTGGCGGCGCTGCGCTCCGAGGGCCTCCCGGCCGACGCGGCGGGCACGATCGACCGGGTCAGGGAGCTCGTCCCGGACGCCGTCCTGCGGTCGGTGACGGCCCGGTTGAGCCGACTCGGGAAGCTGGCGGGGCGGATCGCCCACGCCGTCGCCGTCCTCGGCCCGGACGCCCTCCTCGACGACGTCGCGGCGCTCGCCGGCCTGCCGCCGGGTGATGCCGTCGCGGTGGTGATGACGCTCGTGGACGAGGGCCTCCTCGCCGACGGCGAGACCCTGGCGTTCCGACACCAGCTCCTCGCCGCGGCCGTGGAGCGCGACATGACGCCCGTGCTGCGCACGCAACTGCACAGCGACGCCGCGACGCTGCTGCGCTCCCGCGGCGCTCCCGACGAGCGCGTGGCGGCGCATCTGCTGGCGGTGCCACCCCGCGGGGACGCGGAGGTGGTGGCGGTCCTGCGCCGCGCCGCGGCGGCCGCGATGGGCGCCGGAGGACCGGACGGCGCGGTGCCGCTCCTGCGCCGGGCGCTGCTCGAGGTGCCTGGCGACGACGACCCGGCCGTGGTGCTCGAGCTCGCGCGCGCCGAGGCCGCGGCCGGCGACCCTGCCGCGCGCGACCGGTTGCAGCAGGCCCTCCCCCTCGTGTCGGACCCGCGCGAGCGGATCCAGCTGATGCGGGACCTCACCCGGCTGCAGTTCATGAACGAGCACCACGCCGCAGCAGCCCGCGTCGCCCGCCAGGCCTGGCAGCTCGTCCCGGACGACGACCCGCTCTCCCTCGACCTGCTCGCCGAGTACATCGCCACCGGGGGCTACGGCTCGGGGACCATCGACACCGCGATCCGGAGCGAGACGGAGGAGCTGGCGTCGAGGCTCGCGCAGAAGTACTTCGCCGGCGAGATGCCGCCCAGCCCCGGGCTGGCGGTCCAGGTCGCCAACATGCTCGCCGGCATGCGCGGGCGCCGCGCCGACGTACGGCGCCTGATCGAGACCGCGGTGTCGGACGGACCGCTCGACGCGATTCCGCCCTTCGGCCTCGCCCCGATCTGGGCGACCCTCGCACTGGTGGCGGTGGACTGCCTCGACCTCGCCGGCGACATCGCCACCCGGGCGCGCCCGGCGGCGGAGGCCCGGCGGTCGATCCACGCGCTCGGGACAGCCGCCTTCTCCTCGGCCATCGTGTCCCTGGAGCGGGGCGCCCTCGAGCAGGCCGAGCGCGAGTGCGCCCGCGCCGTCGAGCTGACCCAGTCCGCGGTCCCGGCGACCTTCCCGTGGAGTGCCGGGATCCTCGCCAGCGCCCGGCGGTTGCGCGGTGACCTCGAGGGAGCCCGCCGGGCGATCCAGCTGGGCGAGCGCACCGACCCGGACGGCTACACCTTCGGCATCGTCGTGCACCACCGGTCGCTCCTCGCCCTGGCGGAGGGCGACGACGAGCAGGCGCTGGCCGACGCCTATGCAGCGCGGGACCGGCTCGCGCACTACGGCATCGCCGACTACGCCCTCATGCCCTGGCGGCTCCCGGCCGCCGCAGCGGCCCATCGCCTCGGGCGACAGGACGAGGCGCTCGAGCTCGCGGACCAGGAGCTGGCCCTGGCCCGTCGCGCGGGAGCACCGCGGTCGCTGGCCGCCGCGTTGCTCTGCCGCGCGAGCACCGACCCGGGCGGTCCGGACGAGCTGGACCTCCTCGAGGAGGCGGTCGCCGTCGCGGCGACGTCGGACGCCCTGCTGGCGCGTGCCCAGGCCGCCTACCACTGGGGAGCGGGCCTGCACCGCGCCGGCGCCACCGGGCGTGCGGTCGAGGAGCTGAAGGACGCCCACCGGCTCGCCGTCACCTGCGGCGCCGACCCGCTCGCGGACCAGGTCCGCCGGGCCCTGCGCTCGCTGGGCGTGCGGACGCGCAAGGCTGCCCGGTCGAGCCGGGACGGTGCGCTCAGCCGTTCCGAGCGCCGCAGCGCTGCCCTCGCGGCACTCGGCCACAGCAACCGCGAGATCGCCGCCCGGCTGCACCTCACGATCTCCACGGTGGAGTACCACCTCACCCACGCCTACCGGAAGCTCGACATCACCTCGCGTGCCGAGCTCCCGGGCGCCCTGCGGTCGCTGGGCCTGCTCGACGAGCCCGAGGCCGCCAGCTGACGGCCCCTCACTGACGGCAGCCCCGGGGCCGAGCCCTCGGGTACCGTCCCGGCATGGGGAACAACGTCCACGACGCCGTCATCGTCGGCGCCGGCTTCGGCGGCATGGGTGCCGCGATCCAGCTCCAGCGCCTCGGGTACGACGACCTGGTGATCCTCGAGCGCGAGGACGACCTCGGCGGCACCTGGCACGTCAACCGCTACCCCGGGCTCGCGGTCGACATCCCGAGTGCGACGTACTCCTACTCCTTCGAGCCGAACCCGCACTGGTCGCGGCTGTTCGCTCCCGGTGCGGAGCTCAAGGCCTACGCGGTGCACGTCGCCGAGAAGTACGACCTGCGCCGCCACATGCGCTTCCACACGGTCGTCACCGGTGCGCGCTGGGACGAGGAGACGTCGACCTGGCACGTGGCCGTCGAGGGTGGCGAGACCGTGGTCGGACGGTTCCTGCTGACTGCGACCGGCTTCCTGTCGCAGCCGCGGCTGCCGGACATCGACGGCATCGAGGACTTCGCCGGCACCGTCATGCACACCACCCGCTGGGACGACGACGTCGACCTCGAGGGCAAGCGGATCGGCGTGATCGGCACCGGCGCGACCGCGGTCCAGCTGGTCCCGGAGCTGGCGGCGGTGGCGGACCACCTCACCGTCTACCAGCGCACCCCGATCTGCGTCAGCCCCAAGCTCGACGGCCCGGTGCCGGGCCTGGTGCGGGCGGCGTTCGCGCGGCTGCCGCTGACCCAGAAGGCCGCGCGGCTGGTGGGCACCTCGCTGCTCGAGGTGATGATGGTCGCCGGCGTCCTGCACTTCCGCGACCTGCCGGCGGCCAACCAGCTCGGCAAGCGAGTCTGCGAGGCGCACCTGCGCCGTCAGGTGAAGGACCCGGAGCTGCGGGCGAGGTTGACGCCCGACTACGACTTCGGCTGCAAGCGGCCGACGTTCAGCAACACCTACTACCCCACGTTCACCCGGCCGCACGTCGACCTGGAGACCGCGACGATCGACCACGTCGACACCGACGGGATCGTCACGGTGGACGGGCGCCGGGCGGACCTCGACATCCTCGTCCTGGCGACCGGCTTCAGCCTGTGGGAGACGAACTTCCCGGCGATCCAGGTCGTCGGCCGCGAGGGCCGCGACCTGGGCCGCTGGTGGCGGGAGACCCGGTTCCAGGCCTACGAGGGCATCTCGGTCCCGGGCTTCCCGAACTTCTTCTGCCTCAACAGCCCCTACTCCTACTCCGGGCTGTCCTACTTCACGACCATCGAGACCCAGATGGCGCACCTGGCGCGCCTGCTGACCGCGATGGCCCAGCGTGGTGCCGACGTCGTGGAGGTCACCGAGGAGGCCAACGCCGCTTTCCTCGACCGGATGACCGGCCTCCTCGGCAACTCCGTCTTCAACGCCGGCAGCTGCTCGACCGCCCGCAGCTACTACTTCAACCAGCACGGTGAGGCAGTGCTGCTGCGGCCGACGTCCACGCTGTCGGCGCACCGCGAGGCGGTGCGCTTCCCGCTGGAGGACTACACGTTCGCGGCGACCGGGGTGCCGGCCGGCGCGTCCTGAGCAGCCGAGTCGTCCATGACCCGGTGCCGGGTCTCGGCCATCAGCAGGACGCAGACCACGCTGAGCGCGCCGAACGCGGCGAGCATCCAGCCCACGGCGCCGGTGTTGCCGGCCTCGACGAAGTCGGAGGCCAGGTACGGCGCCGTACCGCCGCCGATGACGCCGGCGAGGTTGTAGGCCATGCCGGCACCGGTGTAGCGGTACTCGGTGCGGAACATCTCCGGCAGCATCGCGCCGGCCGGGCCGTAGGAGACCGCGAAGATCGCCAGGGTGCCGAAGAGGCCGGCCGCGAAGGCCACCGGGGTGCCGATGTCCAGGATCGGGAAGAGCGCGAAGCCCCACGGGATCGCGACGAGGCAGGACGCGAGGACGACCTTGCGGCGGCCGAAGCGGTCGCTGTAGACGGCCGAGAGCGTGATCATGATGCCGAAGACGACGGCGCCGACGACGCCCATGGTGAGCACGGTGGCGCGGGACAGGCCGATGGCCGTGGTGCCGTACGACGTCAGGAAGGCCGTGCCGATGTAGAAGAACGCGAACAGCATGGCCAGGGAGCCACCGCCGAGGAGGATCTCCTTCCACTGGTTCTTCAGCGCCGCGGTGAGCGGGCCCTGCGTGCTGGCGCGGGTCTGCTTCTTCTCGCGGAACATCGGGGTCTCCTCGACCTTCAGCCGCACGTAGAGGCCGATGAGGACGAGCAGCGCGCTGGCCACGAACGGGACGCGCCAGCCCCACTCGACGAACGCCGGGCTGGTCTCGCCGACGAGGCGGTTCACGAGGAGGAAGGTGCCGCTGGACAGGGCGAAGGC
The DNA here is from genome assembly GCF_007829375.1 of Nocardioides sp. J9. Classification (NCBI taxonomy): domain Bacteria; kingdom Bacillati; phylum Actinomycetota; class Actinomycetes; order Propionibacteriales; family Nocardioidaceae; genus Nocardioides; species Nocardioides sp. J9. The sequence goes on from NZ_VLJQ01000107.1 coordinate 5,623, forward strand.
GATCGCAGGCCCGAGCTGCGGGAAGGCGGCGTAGAGGCCGCGCTTGTTGGGCGGGGCGTACTCCGCGGCAAGCAGGGTCGCGCCGGCCCACTCGCCACCGACGGCAAGACCCTGGAGGAAGCGCAGGGTCACCAGCAGGATCGGGGCCGCGACACCGATGCTGGCTGCGCTCGGCAGCAGGCCGATCGCGACGGTCGCGGCGCCCATGAGGAGCAGCGTGCTGATCAGGGTGCGCTTGCGGCCGAGCTTGTCACCGAAGTGGCCGAACCCGATCGCGCCCACCGGTCGGGCGATGAACGCGACGGCGAAGGTCGCGAACGAGGCGACGCTCGCCGCCGAGTCGCCGAGGGCCGGGAAGAACACCGTCGGGAACACGAGCGCGGCAGCGGTGCCGTAGATGAAGAAGTCGTAGAACTCGATGGTGGTCCCGGCGCAGCTCGCGAAGGCGACGCGGCGCATCGGGGTGGCCGGAGCCGGTGGGGTCGAACGATCGGTCATGGATCACTCCTCTGGTCGGACGTGGCGAGGAGTGTGAGCCGGGCCACAGGGGTCACGGGCCCCCCGAAGGTGGGGTGGGACACACCCCACCCCCGAAGGGGGGTAGGGGCCCGCGAGGGAATTGCCGGTGTGACCGTGCTCACCTACCGTGGAGGGCATGGCAACCGAGGTCATCCAGGAGGCGCCGTACGACGGCAGCCGGCTCCTGCGCGCTCTCGCGGACTTCCGGGCGGTCGGTCGCAGCGACGTCGCCTTCGGTGGTCCGGTCGTCAACGCGGGCGCCGCGCTCGACATCACCGGCCTCTCCGGCGCGAACACCCGGTCGCTGCAGGGCCTGCGGGTCCGCAGCGGCTACGGCCTCGGCGGCAAGGCGCTGATGATCGGCCGCCCGGTCTCGGTCACCAACTACTACGACGCCCGCGGCATCACCCACCAGTACGACGGCCCGGTCCGCGCCGAGCAGCTCGAGACGGTGACGGCGCTGCCGATCATGGTCGAGCGGGCGCCGCGGATGGTCGTCTACCTCGCCCATCGCACCCAGGTCGTCCTCGGTGACGTCTGGTACGACGCCTTCCTGCCGCTGGTCCGCAAGATCGAGCGGGAGATCGCGGTCGACGACGAGGTGCGCCGCCGCCTGCAGGCCCTCGGCCGGCTCGGCGCCGCACCGGCCGCCCCGGCTCCCCCGCAGGTCCAGCTGACCCGCGCCGACCTGCGCGACATCTCCGACGAGCTCGCCGACCTGGCCAGCCTCGTCGAGAACGACGCGCTCCGCGCCCGCCTCGAGGAGGTGCGCAACCGTGTCGAACAGGGCCGCGCCTCTGAGCGCGTGCCCGCCACCCGCAAGCCGGTGCCGACCGGGCTGGCTGCGCGGGAGGTCGACGTGCTCGCGCAGGTGGCGCTCGGCCAGAGCAACCGCCAGGTCGCCGAGTCCCTCGGCCTGGTCGAGAGCACCGTGAAGTCCTACCTCAAGAACGCGATGCGCAAGCTGCACGCGACCAACCGCGTGCACGCGGTCCGGCTGGCCCGCGAGGCCGGCGTCATCGACTGACCGACCGCACGGGCCGCCCGGTCACCCGCCCAGCGCGTTGGGGTTGCGCCACTGCCGCTCGAAGGGGAGCCGCCACGCGTAGGGCGCGACCAACTGGTGGATCTGGTTCGGCCCCCAGCTGCCCTGGCGGTACGGCCGCACGATCGGCGGGTTGTCGAGCAGCGGCTGGGAGACCTCCCACAGCCGCTCGATGCCCTCGGCCGAGGTGAACAGCGTCTGGTCGCCGCGCGCGGCATCGTAGATGAGCCGCTCGTAGGCCTCCAGCACCGACCCTGCCCACGACGTGTCCGTCATCGAGAACTGCATCGACAGCTTGTCGAGCTTCATCCCCGGCCCCGGCCGCTTGCCGTAGAAGGACAGCGACATCTTCGCCTTGTCGGCCAGGTCGAAGGTGAGGTGGTCGGGGCCGTGGTCGCCGACGCCGGAGTTCTTGGGGAACATCGAGCGCGGCGGCTCCTTGAACGCGATCGAGATGATCCGCGCCCCCTCGGCCATCCGCTTGCCGGTGCGCAGGTAGAACGGCACACCCGCCCAGCGCCAGTTGTCGATGAAGCACTTGAGCGCGATGAAGGTCTCGGTCTCCGACTCCGGTGCGACGCCCTCGATGTCGCGGTAGCCCTGGTACTGCCCGCGCACGACGTTGGCCGGGTCGATCGGCACCATCGAGCGAAAGACCTTGTTCTTCTCCTCGTTGATCGCGTCCGGCGCTAGCGACGTGGGCGGCTCCATCGCGGTGAAGGCGAGCACCTGGAAGAGGTGGGTGACCACCATGTCCTTGTAGGCGCCGGTCGACTCGTAGAAGTCCGCACGCTGCTCGAGGCCGAGCTCCTCGGGCACGTCGATCTGGATGTGGTCGATGTTGTTGCGGTGCCAGATCGGCTCGAAGAGGCCGTTGGCGAACCGGAAGGCGAGGATGTTCTGCGCGGCCTCCTTCCCGAGGAAGTGGTCGATCCGGTAGATCTGCGACTCGTCGAAGGTCTTGTGCAGCTCGTGGTTGAGCGCCTTCGCGGAGGCCAGGTCGACGCCGAACGGCTTCTCCATGATGATCCGGGCGCCGGCAGCGAGGTCGGCCTCGTCGAGCGTCTTCACCACCGACAGCGCCGCCTTCGGCGGCACGCTCAGGTAGTGCAGGCGCACCCGGTCGCCGTCCCACTCCGACTCCGCCTTCTCGACAGCGGCCCGCAGTCCCGAGGCGCCCTCGCCGCCCGGCGCCCAGTGCAGCAGCTTCGAGAACTCCGGCCACGCCGCCATGTCGCCGTCGTCGCCGGAGAACTCCATGACCGCCTCGTGCACGAACTGCACGAAGGACTCGGTCGTGTGGTCGTCGAGCGAGGTTCCGATGATCTGCAGCTCCGGGAGCAGGCCGCTCTCGAAGAGGTGGAGCATGCCGGGGAGCAGCTTGCGCCGCGCCAGGTCCCCCGTCGCGCCGAACAGGACCACGGTCACGGGCTTCTGCTTCTTCGATGCCATGTCGTCCACATTGCCTCCCGGATGTTTCAGGGACAACAACCCTGCCGGACCGGCGCGTCCTGGAAAAGAATCCCGGGTGCGGTGGGAACCCGCGGGGCGCGTCGGACCTCGTCATATGGTCAGGGACGGCTCGGCGTCCTCCACCACCCACGAGGAGGCCCCCATGTCCGCTCGAAACCTCGGCGTCGCAACCAGCATCACCTTCACAGCCGGCTCCTGATGCGGGACGGTTGATCGGGATGGCGGTGGTGCTGGTGGACGACCGGGACGAGGTGCGCGACCTCGCGGGGCTCTACGCCGCGTCGTACCGTCGGCTGGTCGTCCAGATGTTCGCGATCTGCGGCGACCTCGCTGACGCGGAGGACGCCGTGCAGGAGGCCTTCATCACGGCCCTGCGCAAGCGCCGCACGCTCGAGGCCGTGCAGAACCCCGAGGCCTGGATCCGGACGGTGGCGCTCCACCGCCCCCACCGCGGGTGGCGGCACGGTGGCGTCGTACGGCGCCACCAGACCGAGGCCCGGCCGCCTGAGCCGTCGGACGACGTCGGCCCCGAGCACGTCGCCCTGGTGACGGCCCTGGGCCAGCTCGACCCCGGTCAGCGCGAGGCGTGGGGTCGGTACCGCATCGCGCTCGGGGACACCCTTGCCCTCGACGTCAGCGTGCCCGACGACACCTACGCCCACGACGACGGCCTCTTCCTCGCCAACGGCCCCGTCATCCTCAAGACGGAGCTGGCCGGTCCTGGGTACGGCGTCCCCCGGGACCGCTGCGGCACCGGCCCGGTCGTCCCGGTCGGACCGACCGTCGACGACCTCGTCGACGCGATGCGGGAGCAGACGGCGTACTACGCCTCCGAACCGCAGCCGGTATGCATCGGCGGGGCCAGCGGCACCTACCTGGCGATCCAGCTGAGGCCGGCGCCGAGGTGCAAGGGCGACGTGCGGATGCCGGGGACCAACGCAACCACCGTGGCGCTCCCTCCGATGTCGCTCGGGCGCTGGTGGATCCTCGACGTCGACGGCCAGCGCGTCGTCGTCCAGCAGAATTGCACCTGCGGCAACGCACCGATGGACCGGCTGGCCAGGATGCCGCGAGGCATCACCTTCGCGACGACGGGTCAGGACGGGTGACCGGGCGGGTGGTCGAGCCGCTGCCGCAGCCCGTCGAGCACCAGGCCCAGGCCGAGCGCGAAGTCGGCGTCGGTGGCGTCCTCGTGGGCGAGCACGTGGCGCAGCAGGGCGCGGGCACCGACGCGGGCGAGGTCCTCGTCGGCGCCGGCGCGCTCGAGGGCGGAGCGCAGCGGCCGCTCCAGCGGCTCGGCGTCGGCGCGGTGCACCTGCGCGATGAGGGCGGCGCCGTCGCGGTGGCGGCGCATCGCGTCACGCAGCGCCAGGCAGGCCAGGTGCAGCTCGGCGTCCCAGGCCACGATCTCGGCCGGCCGCCGGCCGCGGCGCAGGATCTCGTCGGCGACGGCCTGCAGCAGCGCGTCCTTGCCCGCGAAGTGGTGGTAGAGCGCACCGGGCTGCACCCCGAGGTCGGCGGCCAGCTTGCGCATGGTGAGGCCGTCGATGCCCCGCTCGTCGAGCATGCCGATCGCCCGCTCGACCACGTCCTGCCTGCGGTAGCGCACCTGGCTCCCTCCTCCGGTTTGACCCGATTCTGCCGTCAACGTAACCTGAACACCGTTCAGTAGGCGCGGCCACCGAGCCGCCGCACCCCGGAGAGTGGCCATGACCCGCCGTACCCCCACCACCGACGTCGCGCTCGTCGCCGGCTTCGCCGCCCTGATCGCCGTGTGCGCGATCCTCCCGGACATCAAGACCGGCGTGGGCGTGCCCTACTCGCTGCAGACCCTCGGCGTGCTGCTCGCCGGCGCCGTGCTCGGCCCGGTCCGCGGCTTCCTCGCCGTCGTGCTCTACCTCGTCGCGGGCCTGGTGCTGCCGATCTACTCCGGCGGGGCCTCCGGTGCGGCGCACTACAGCGGCGTCACCGCCGGCTACCTCGTCGCGTTCCCGCTGGCGGCCGCGCTGTGCGGCTACCTCGTGCACCGCAACCGGCAGCGGGCGACGGAGTTCACCCTCGTGTTCACCTGCGGCCTGCTGAGCAGCTTCGTCTTCATCCACACCCTGGGCCCGCTCAACCTCGCCTGGCGCGCGGACCTCTCCATCAAGGAGGCGTTCGTCTACGACACGGCCTACTTCCCCGGCGACATCCTCAAGAACGTCGTGATGGCCCTCGTCGCGACCTCGGTCCACCGCGCCTTCCCGGACCTGGCCGCACGCCGGGCGCGCCGTTCCGAGGAGCAGGAGCAGGAGCAGGCGGCGTCCCCCCGGTGAGCCGGATCCAGCTCGAGCAGGTCGTCGTCCGGGCCGCCACCCCCGGCGGCCCGGTCCCCGAGGTCACCGTCCTGCAGGAGACCACGCTCGACCTGACCGAGCGGCGGATCGCCTTGATCGGCCCCAACGGCTCCGGCAAGTCGACCCTGGCCCGCCTGGTCAACGGCCTGGTCGAGCCGACGTCCGGGCGCGTCGTCGTCGACGGCCTCGACGTGGCCCGCAAGGGCCGTCACGTACGACGGAAGGTCGGCTTCGTCTTCACCGACCCGACCGCGCAGCTGGTCATGCCCACGGTCGTGGAGGACGTGGCGCTCTCGCTGCGCCACCGCGTGAAGGACAGGCAGGAGCGGAACGCTGCGGCGCTGGCGGTGCTGGCGTCCTACGGGCTCGAGGAGCTCGCCGACCGCAGCGTGCACACCCTGTCCGGCGGGCAGCGGCAGCTGCTCGCGCTCGCCGGCGTGCTCGCGACCGACCCGGCGGTCCTGGTCGCCGACGAGCCGACCACGCTGCTGGACCTGCGCAACGCGCGCCGGATCGGCGACCTCCTGCTCAGCCTGGACCAGCAGCTGGTGCTGGCGACCCACGACCTCGACCTGGCCCTGCGCTGCGACCGCGCGCTGCTCGTCGAGGACGGCGCGGTCGTCGCGGACGGGGACCCGGCCGAGGTGGTCGCGACCTACCGGGCGAGCGTCGAGCGGACGGTCTGAGCCGTGGCGTTCAGCCCGATCGGCGACTACCAGCCGGGACGCTCGGTGCTGCACCGGCTCCCGGTCGGCACCAAGCTGCTCGGCCTGGTCGCGCTCAGCGTGGTGGCGGTGGTGTTCCGCGGCCCGGAGACCACCACCGGCCTGCTCGTCCTGGCCGTCGCACTGTGCCTGGTCGCGGGCGTGCGCCTGGGCCGGGCAGCCCGGGCGCTGCGGGGGATCCTGGTCGGCATGATCCTGCTGGCGGCGTACCAGACGTGGCAGCGCGGCGCCGAGCACGCGTTCGTCGTCGTGGGCGCCTTCGTCGCGCTGGTGCTGCTGGCGACGGCCTTCACCACCAGCACGTCGGTCGAGAGGATGATCGACGCGATCACCCGCTGGCTCGGACCGTTCCGCCGCTTCGGCGTGCGCCCCGACCTCGTGGCGCTGGCATTCTCCCTGATGATCCGCGGCATCCCGCTCACCCTGGAGATCGCGGGCGAGACCCGCGACGCCGCGCGGGCGCGCGGGCTGGAGCGCAGCCCGCGCGCCTACCTCACCCCGCTGGTCATCCGCGTGGTCGCCCACGCCCGCGCGACCGGCGACGCGCTGCACGCACGCGGCATCGGCGACGACTGAGCCCCGGACGGATCGTGGCGCCGGCGGACGATCCGGGCTATCCTCGCCACCTGAACACTGTTCAGTTAGCCGCCTCGCCCGCTAGGAGCAGCCCATGACCACCACCGACTTCGACGCCCTCGCGACCCACATCCTCGAGGGCGGGCAGGCGAGCGAGGACGAGGCGCTGGCCGTGCTCCGCGCCCCCGACGCCGAGCTGATGTTTCTCGTCGCGGCGGCCGGCCGGCTGCGCCGCGCGCACTTCGGCAACACGGTCAAGGTCAACTACCTGGTCAACCTCAAGTCCGGCCTGTGCCCGGAGAACTGCAACTACTGCAGCCAGGCGATCGGGTCGCAGGCGCCGATCCTCAAGTACTCGTGGCTGTCGAAGGACGAGGCGCTGCGCCAGGCCGGCGCCGGCCTCCACGGCGGTGCCAGCCGGGTCTGCATGGTCTCCTCCGGCCGCGGCCCCTCCGACCGCGACATCGACAAGGTCGTGGAGATGACCGAGGCGATCAAGGAGGAGTACGACGGCGTCGAGGTCTGCGCCTGCCTCGGGCTGCTCGAGGACGGGCAGGCCGAGCGGCTCAGGGCGGCCGGCGTCGACGCCTACAACCACAACATCAACACCGCCGAGTCGAACCACGACAACATCGTCCAGACGCACACCTACGACGACCGTGTCGACACCATCGGCAAGGCGAAGTCGGCCGGCCTCTCCGCCTGCTCCGGCCTGATCGCCGGGCTCGGCGAGACCGACGAACAGCTCGTCGAGGCACTCTTCGCGCTCAAGGCACTCGACGCGGACTCGATCCCGGTCAACTTCCTGATGCCCTTCGACGGCACGCCGTACGAGGACACCTGGGAGCTCTCCCCCACCCGCTGCGTGAAGATCCTCGCGATGGCGCGCTTCGTGTGCCCCGACAAGGAGATCCGCATCGCCGGCGGCCGGGAGATGCACCTGCGCAGCCTGCAGGCCACCGCGCTGCACGTCGCGAACTCGATCTTCCTCGGCGACTACCTCACCTCCGAGGGCCAGGACGCCCGCGCCGACCTGGAGATGCTGCGCGACAACGGCTTCGTCATCCTCGGCGCGGAGACCGCCTTCGAGGACGGCAGCCTCGACCTCGGCCCCGCCATCCGTCGCCGCGGCGCGGGCACGCAGGTCCCGGCGAACGCCTGAACCACCGGCCCGTCCCGTGCCCGCCGCCCCCACCGACGCCCCCACCGACGCCGCCACCGAGCTGCTGGCGTTCGACCGCGAGCACCTGTGGCACCCCTACACGTCGATGACGGAGCCCACCCCGGTCCGCCTCGTGACCGATGCCTGCGGCGCGCAGCTCACCCTCGGCGGCCCGTACGACGGCCGCGAGGTCGTCGACGGCATGTCGTCGTGGTGGTCGGCGATCCACGGCTACCGCCACCCGGTCCTCGACGCCGCGCTCGCCGAGCAGGCCGCGTCGTTCTCGCACGTCATGTTCGGCGGGCTGACCCACGCCCCGGCCGTCGAGCTGGGCCGCCGGCTGGTCTCGATCACGCCGGAGCCGCTGCAGCGGGTCTTCCTCGCCGACTCGGGCTCGGTGGCGGTCGAGGTCGCGATGAAGATGGTGCTGCAGCACCAGCGCGGCGCCGGCCGCCCCGACCGCACCCGGATGTTGACCGTCCTGGGCGGCTACCACGGCGACACGTTCGACTGCATGAGCGTCACCGACCCGGTCGGCGGCATGCACGCGATGTGGCGCGGCCTGCTGCCCGAGCAGGTCTTCGCGCCGCGACCGCCGGGCGCCGGCGCGGGCGCGGCCGAGGTCGGGGCGTGGGCGCGCACCGTCCGCCGCATCGCCGACCGGCACCACGACGAGCTCGCGGGGATCATCGTCGAGCCGCTGCTGCAGGGCGCCGGCGGGATGTGGCCGTGGCCGGTCGCTTGCCTGCAGGTGCTGCGCGACGTGGCCGACGAGCACGGCCTGCTCCTGGTGCTCGACGAGATCGCCACCGGCTTCGGGCGCACCGGCCCGCTCTTCGCCAGCGAGCTCGTCGTCCCCGACCTGCTCTGCGTCGGCAAGGCGCTGACCGGTGGCTACCTCACCCTCGCGGCCGTGCTCACGACCGACGAGGTCGCGCGCGGGATCTCCGCCAGTGAGGCGGGCGTGGTCATGCACGGCCCGACGTTCATGGGCAACCCCCTGGCGTGCGCCGTCGCGAGCGCCTCGATCGACCTGCTGCTCGGCCAGGACTGGGCGGGCACCGTCGAGCGGATCGGCGCCCGGTTGCGGTCGGGGCTCGAGCCGCTGCGCGGCACCCCCGGCGTGGCCGACGTGCGCAGCATCGGCGCGGTCGGCGTCGTCCAGCTGGACCGGGAGGTGGACGTGGTGGCGGCCACCGAGGCGGCGATCGAGGCGGGCGTGTGGTTGCGGCCCTTCCGCGACCTCGTCTACGCGATGCCGCCCTACGTCATTGCGGACGACGAGCTGGACAGGCTCGTCGCAGGGATAGGAGCGGCGGTGCGTGCGGGATGAGCAGGTGGCTGGACTGGCTGGCCGACGAGGCGGCGCGACGCGAGGAGGCCGGGCTCACCCGGCGGCTGCGCGAGCGTCCGGCCGACGACGCGACGACCGACCTCGCCGGAAACGACTACCTCGGGCTCGCCCGCGACCCCGCCGTCCGGCAGGCCGCGGCGGACGCCGCACTGCGGTGGGGCGGCGGTGCCAGCGCGTCGCGGCTGGTGACCGGCACGCTGTCCCTGCACGGCGAGCTCGAGCGGGAGCTCGCCGACTACCTCGGCCAGCCGGCGGCCCTCGTGCTGTCCACCGGCTACCACGCCAACCTCGCCCTGGTGACCGCGCTGGCGGACCGCACGACGCGGGTCCTGTCCGACGCGCACGTCCACGCCTCCCTCGTCGACGCGGTGCGGCTCTCCCGGGCGCGCCTCACGGTGGTGCCGCACAGCGACGTCGGCGCGGTCCGCGCCGGCCTCGTCGAGGCCGCGTCCGCCGGCGAGCGGGCGCTGGTGCTCGTGGAGTCGGTCTACTCCGTGCTGGGCGACGCCGCTCCGCTGGTCGAGCTCGCCGACCTCTGCGAGCGGTACGACGCCCTGCTGGTCGTCGACGAGGCGCACGGCCTCGGCGTGCACGGCCCCGGCCTGGTCGCCGCGCTGGGCCTGGCGGGACGTCCGCACGTCGTCGTCACCGCGACCCTGTCGAAGTCGCTCGGCAGCCAGGGCGGTGCCGTGCTCGGCCCGGCCGCGTTGCGCGAGCACCTGGTCAACCGGGCCCGGCCGTTCATCTTCGACACCGGCCTGGCGCCGGCGCCGACCGCGGCGGCGCTGGCCGCACTGCGCGAGGTCCGCCGCCGACCGGAGCTGGGCGCGACGGTGCGGTCCCGGGTCGCCGCCCTCGCCGAAGCGCTCGGCGTCGTCGCGCCCGCCGGGGCCGTGCTGTCGGTGCCGATGTCCTCGCCCCGCGCCGCCGTGGCCGCCCAGGCCGCCGCCCTCGACGCCGGCCTGCGGGTCGGCTGCTTCCGCCCGCCGTCGGTGCCGGACAGGACCTCGCGGCTGCGAGTCACCGTCACCGCGGGCGTGCCCGACGACGTCTGGACGCGCGCCGTCGACACCCTCGTCGCCCTCGTGAAGGAGCACCAGTGACGCGCGTCGTGGTCGTCACCGGCACCGACACCGGCGTCGGCAAGACGATCGCCACCGCCACGCTCGCGGCCCGCGCGGCCGCCGACGGCGAGCGGGTGCTCGTCGTCAAGCCGGTGCAGACGGGCATCGGCGGCCCGGACCCGGACGTGCCCGACGTCGAGGTGGTGCGCCGCCTGGCCGGGGTCGACGCGGTGCAGCTCGTCGGGCTGGACGAGCCGCTGGCGCCGGACACCGCCGCCCGCCGCCAGCAGGTGCGCATCCCGACCGTGCGCGAGCACGTGGTCAGGATCCGGGAGCTCGTCGCCGAGGGGCAGCACGACCTCGTGGTCGTCGAGGGTGCGGGCGGCCTGCTGGTCCGCCTCGACGCCGAGGGCGGCACCCTGCTCGACGTCGCCCGCGACCTCACCTTCGCGCTGCGCCGCCGCGGCGCGGACGGGGTCGTGTCGTCACCGGTCGAGGTCGTCGTGGTCGCCGGCGCCGGGCTGGGCACCCTCAACCACACCGAGCTCACCGTGACCGCACTGCGCGCGGTCCAGGTCGAGCCGGCCGGGCTGGTCATCGGCGCGTGGCCCGCCGATCCCGGGGTGGCCGAGACGTGCAACCGCACCGACCTCACCCGGCTCACCGGGGTGCCGCTCGTCGGCGTCATCCCCGCCGGCGCCGGCGAGCTGGCCCCCGCCGAGTTCGCCGCCCGGGCCCGGGCCTGGTGGCCCGGACCCGGGTGACGGTCCCCGGTCGCGCGGTGGCAGACGTCAGCCGTTCTGCTTGCCCTTGCCCTTCCCGGTCCCGACGAGGCGGAACTCGTAGGGGGCGTCGAGCACGGTGAGGTCACCGGACGGCTGGTTGGTGATGATCACCGTGATGGTGTCCTTGCCGCGCAGGCACTGGGTGTCGAAGCCGGTCTGGTGGATCTGGTCGCCCTCGAACCGGTAGACGTGCAGCCCGCCGTCGACGATCTCCCCGGCGCTGGTACGCCCCGGGGTCAGGTCGCAGCCGGACACGACCTGCGCGGTCCAGTTGTTGTCCTGGGTGGCCGTGGTGTCGAGCCAGGTCGTCGAGCTGACCCCGACGGCCGCCCCGTCGACGGCAACCGAGTCGACGAACCAGCCGGTGTCGAGGTACGCAGCGTCGGTCGAGTAGCGGAACCGGACGTCCGTCGTACCGGCCGGGAGCGCCGCTTCCGCTTCGAGGTAGGTCGGCTCGTCGACGAAGTAGGCGCCACCGGAGGTCCCGGTGATGCCGTTGCCCTCGGTGTTGTTGCCGTGCGGGTCGTCGTCGGTCGTGATGGTCGCGCCGCCCGAGGTCACCGGGACGGTCTGCCACTCGCCGCCGACCAGGGCCTCCACGAAGCCGTAGTCCCAGCCCTCCTCGATGAAGTACCAGGTCCAGAACGACAGCGTGTCGCCACCGGCGTAGTCCACGTCGAGGACGTGGTCCGACTGGCTCTCGTAGCCGCCCCACCAGTGCGTGTCGCCCTCGTGCGGGACGACCTGGGTGCTCGGCGTGCCGGTGAGGTCGAGGGTGAAGTTCGGGCCCGGGTTGCGGAAGGTCTCGTACGAGAGGCCGAACGGGATCGCCGTCTGGTCCGGGACGTTGCCCTTGCGGACCCACTTCTGCGGGTTCATGTTGCCCTGGTACTGGCCGCGGCCGTCGTAGAAGACCTCGTTGCCCCAGTCGATGGTCAGCCCGCCGAGCTCGGTCTGCATGTCGATCGCCTTGACGTCGAAGAGGTCACTGCCCTCCACGTCGGCGTCGATGGCGACCGCCCAGTTGTTGTAGACCTCCATGAAGTCCGGGACGTCACCACCGGTCTGGGCGTTGAACGCGTCGATCGCCGCCTGCACGCCCTCGACGCCGTTGGCCTGCTCCTCGAAGATCATCTTGATCAGCAGGTCGCCGCCCGCGCCGTCGTACTCCAGGTCGGGCGTGTAGGTGCCGTCACCGTTGCCGCCCGCCTGCTCCCAGAGGTACTGGAAGAAGGTGTACGCCGCGCCGTAGTTCTCCAGGCCACCGCCCCACCGCGTCAGCGACGTCTCGCGGTGGAACACCTGGTGGTAGTAGGTGTGCGCGGTGTTCGTGCCGTAGTCGTTGAGGAAGATCGCCATGTCGGCGAGGCCCTCGTCGACCCAGGACAGCTCGCCCGGGTCGGAGTAGTTCATCAGCAGGTGCTCGACCTCGTGGGCGACCGTGCCCTGGTACTGCTCGAGGCGGAGCGACCGCTGGAAGGAGTCGACGGTCACCACGTTGATGCCGTAGGTGTCGAGCAGGTCGGGCGCGAAGTAGCCGGCCGTGTAGGTCGTCTCGGCGCAGTCGTAGAAGGACTCGTCGGGCACGTTGCAGGCCAGCAGCACGAACGGGGCGTCGCTGCCGATCGGGCCGAAGTGAGCCTCGTCGACGGAGATGATCGACTCGATGGACTCGCCCATGGCGGCGATCTGCTCGGGCGTGATGACGTGCTCGTCGCCGTCGGTGCACGGCGTGAACTCGTCGTCGGGGTGCGGGTCCCAGCCCTGGGAGATGCCGGGGACGGGGTTGTCGGCCGTGGCGGACGCCGAGTCCTGCCAGCCGACCGGCGCGTAGATGTAGACGTCGCGACCCGAGGCAGTGGTCGCCTCGAAGGCCTTGTCGAAGTCGAGGTCGAAGTTGCCTCCGGCCGCCGAGTCGTTGAGCGTGAGGGTGATGGTCTGGTCCCCGACGGTCCACGCGGACGCCGGGCTGGGGAGGCCGACGAGCAGGCCGGCCGTGAGGAGTGCGGCACCCAAGCCGCCGAGACTGCGAAGACGCACGGTGAGTTCCCTTCCTGGGGTGGCCTTCGCACGCCAGACCCGGCAGCGGGGCGAGCGCCAGAGTCCCCTGCGAAAATGCCTCGGAACCGTGGGTCTTCCGGTCACCACAGCGGCGGGCGGCGGTCCTTCCACGGCACAGCGGCCTCCACCTGCGCCGCCAGCGAGAGGAGCAGCTCCTCCGCGGCCGGGCGCGCGGCGAGCATCATGCCGATCGGGAGCCCCTCGCTGGACTGGTGCAGCGGCAGCGAGATCGCCGGCATGCCGGTGACGTTCCACGCCGAGGTGAAGGGGGTGAACCTCTTCTGCGCCTCGAAGTCGGCGGCCGGGTCCGCGTCGTCGCGGATCGCACCGACCGGCAGCGGAAGCGTGGCCAGCGTCGGGGTGAGCACGGCGTCGTACGGCGCCAGCGCGACCAGCGCCTGCGCCGCGAGCCGACGGAGCTGGCCGATGGCGAGCCCGAACTCGGGTCCTGAGACGGCGGCACCGCGCTCCCCCAGCCAGCGGGTCAGGGGCCGCAGCAGCGCCTGCTGCTCCGGGGTCAGGGTCACCGTCGAGAGCGCGGTGAGCACGGCCCAGCAGGTCTCGAAGACCGGCACCGCATCGGCGGGGATCGGCACCGGGATGCCCTCGACCTGGTGGCCCAGCGAGGTGAGCAGGGCCGCGGTGTCGTCGTACGCGCGGCGGACCTCGGGGTGCAGCTCCACGTCGGCGATGACCGGCTGCTCGAAGCAGCCGATGCGCAGCCGACCCGGCTCGCGGCCGGTCGCCTCGAGGAAGGTGCCGGCGGGCTCGGGCGCCCAGCTCGGGTCACCGGCCCGGCGCCCGGCCAGGACGTCGAGCAGGGCGGCCGCGTCGGCGACCGTGCGCGCGATCGACCCGGACGTGGCGAGGCCGACGGGGTCGCCGTACATCGGGAAGCCGCTGATCCGGCCGCGGGTCGGCTTGAGCCCGACCAGCCCGCAGCAGGCGGCAGGGATCCGGATCGAGCCCCCGCCGTCGGACCCGTGGGCCACCGGCACCAGGCCGGCGGCGACGGCGGCGGCGGCACCACCGGAGGACCCGCCGGCCATCCGGGTGGTGTCCCACGGCGTGACGGCCGGCGGACGGCCCTCCGGCTCGGTGTAGCAGGGCGAGCCGAACTCCGGCGTGCTGGTCTTGCCGAGGCTGACCAGCCCGGCCTCCTCGATCGCCAGCGTGACCGCGTCGGAGACCTCCGGCACGTAGCCGGCGAACGCCGGGGAGCCGAACGCGGTGGGCACCCCGCGGGTCAGGTTGAGGTCCTTGATCGCCGTCGGCACGCCGGCCAGCGGCGAGGCACCCTCCCCGACCGGGCCGACGGCGGCGACCTCGTGGGCACGGCGCCGGGCGGCATCGGGGTCGAGGAAGGCGAACGCGCCGTCGACGTACTCCCTGGGGAGACGCGCGGCGCGTTCGAGGTAGTGGTCGGTGAGCTCGACGGGGCTGATCACGCCGGAGCGGATCAGGGCTCCCTGCTCGAGGGCGGTCAGGTCGTGGAGTTCGGCCACGACCTGACCGTAGCCCCTCGGCTCAGGCGGCGGAGACCGCGGGGGCGGCCTCGACGAGGGTGTTCAGCGCCGAGAGCAGCTTCGCGCGGACCTCGGGGTCGGTGGTGGGGTCGACGTCGACGGCGGACTGGGAGACGGTGACGTCCTCGACCACGAACGCACCGGCGATGCCGGCCGATCGCGCGGTGTCGCCGTGGGCCCACTTGCCGCCGTACGGCGTGGGCGTGGCACCGATGACGCCGAACGGCTTGCCGACGACGGCGCCGGCGCCGTACGGGCGGGAGAGCCAGTCGATCGCGTTGTTGAGCACGGCCGGCATGGTGCCGTTGTACTCCGGGGTGACCGCGAGCACGCGGTCCGCGGTGGCGACGCGCTCGCGGAGGGCGGCCGCAGCGGCCGGGGCGTTCTCACCGTCGATGTCCTCGTTGTAGAACGGGACCTGGTCGAGCCCGTCGACAATGTCGAGCGTGACGCCCTCGGGCGCCTCGTCGCGGAGGATCTCGGCGATCTTGCGGTTCACGGAGTCGGCGCGGAGGCTGCCGACGAGCACGGCGATGCGGGTGTTGGTGCTGGTCATGCCGGGCTAAACGGACCGTGGTCCGCTTTCATTCCACGTTCTTCCGCCTTTTTTCCGCCTAGGGTGGGCGGACCATGACCAAGGAGCTCCCGCTGCTCGACGCGGCCCCCCACGAGCGCCGGGACGCCGCGCGCAACCGGCGGGCGCTGCTGGACGCCGCCGCGGCGCTGATGCGCGACGGCTGCGGGGTCGAGGCGATCACCATGGACGCCGTCGCCGCCCACGCCGGCGTGGGCAAGGGCACCGTCTTCCGCCGGTTCGGGAGCCGCGAGGGGCTGATGGCCTCCCTGCTCGACCACCGGGAGGCGGAGTGGCAGGCGGCCGTGATCAGCGGTCCCCCGCCGCTCGGCCCCGGCGCGGAGCCGATGGACCGCCTGCTGGCCTTCGGCCGCGCCCGGATCCGCCTGCACCTCGAGCAGGGTGCGCTCATCGAGGCGGCCGGCCGGACGTGGGGCGAGAACCACGCGGTCGTGGGCTTCGCCACCATGCACGTGCGGCTGCTGCTCCAGCAGCTCGGCGTGGGCGGCAACCTGCCCTACCTCGCCACCGCCCTCATCGCCCCGCTGAGCCTGCCGTTCCTGCGCCAGCAGGTCGAGCACCTCGGCATGACCGAGGAGCAGGTCCACCACGCGTGGACCGAGCTGGTCCACCGCGTCGTGGGGTGAGTCCCTGCTCAGTCGACGTGGTGCTTGAGGAGGCCGTAGGTCAGCCCGTCCATCAGGGCCTCCCACGAGGCCTCGATGACGTTGGCGCCGACGCCGACGGTGACCCACGACGACTCACCGTCGCTGGTCTCGATGAGCACCCGCGTGATCGCGTCGGTGCCGTGGCCCTGGTCGAGGATGCGGACCTTGAAGTCGATCAGCTCGAACTTCGCGATCTCCGGGAACGCCTGGCCGATCGCGGTGCGCAGCGCCTGGTCGAGCGCGTTGACCGGGCCGTTGCCCTCGCCGGTGACGACGTAGCGGACGTCGGCGGCCTTGAGCTTCACGGTCGCCTCGGAGACCGCCTCCTCCCCCGGACGGGCGTGGGTGAGGGTCTCGGTGATGACGCGCCAGCTCTCGACCTCGAAGTACGACGGCCGGTGGCCCTCGGCCTCCTCGATGAGCAGCAGCTCGAAGGACGCGTCGGCGGCCTCGAAGGTGTAGCCGCGCGACTCCATCTCCTTGACCCGCGCAGTCACCCGGTTGACGACCTCGGGGGTGCCGGAGAGGTCGAAGCCGAGCTCCTTGCCCTTGAGCTCGATCGAGGCACGGCCGGCCATCTCGGAGACCAGGAGCCGCATGTCGTTGCCGACGGCCGCCGGGTCCATGTGCTGGTAGAGGTCGGGGTCGACCTTGATCGCGCTGGCGTGCAGGCCGGCCTTGTGCGCGAAAGCGCTGGTGCCGACGTAGGGCTGCCGCGCCGAGGGCGGGACGTTGGTGACCTCGGCGACCGCGTGCGCGATCCGCGTGGCCTCGGTGAGCAGGCCCGGCGGCAGCACCTGGCGGTCCAGCTTGAGCTCGAGGTTGGCGACGACGTTGACGAGGTCGGCGTTGCCGGTGCGCTCGCCGTAGCCGTTGATGCAGCCCTGCACGTGGGTCGCGCCGGCATCGACGGCGGCGAGGGTGTTCGCCACGGCCAGGCCTGTGTCGTTGTGGCAGTGGATGCCCACGCGGACCTGGGCGGTCTCGATGACGTCGGCGACGACGTCGGCGACCCAGCCCGGCAACATGCCGCCATTGGTGTCGCACAGCGCGATGACGTCGGCGCCGGCGTCGTACGCCGTCCGGAGCACCTCCAGGGCATAGCTGCGGTCGAGGCGGTAGCCGTCGAAGAAGTGCTCGGCGTCGAGGAACACCTGCTGCCCCTCGGCGCGCAGGTGGCTGACGGTGTCGCGGACCATCGCGAGGTTCTCCTCGAGCGTGGTCCGCAGCGCCTTCTCGACGTGGCCGACGTGCGACTTCGCGACGAGGGTGACGACGCTGGCCCCGCTGTCGCGCAGGGCGGCGACGAGCGGGTCGTCGGCGGCCTGCACGCCGGCGCGGCGGGTCGCGCCGAAGGCCGCGAGGCGGGCGTGCTTGAGGTCGAGCTCCTCGGCCGCGCGGCGGAAGAACTCGGTGTCCTTGGGGTTGGCGCCGGGCCAGCCGCCCTCGATGTAGCCGACGCCGAGGCCGTCGAGGTGGCGCGCGATGGCGAGCTTGTCGGCAACGGTCGGGTTGAGGCCCTCCTGCTGCATGCCGTCACGCAGGGTCGTGTCGTAGACGTGGAAGGCGCCGTGGAGGTCGAGCTGCTCGTTCATCGCGCCTGCAAGTCTGTCACGTCTGCGGGCCGGTCCGGCTCACAGTCCGAAAGGCCCGCTCTCCCACGGCGTCCAGCTCACGCCGTTGCCGGCGACCAGCACCCCGAGCAGCGCCGCGACGGCGAGCAGCCCGGCACAGGTGAACAGCCACGGCAGGGTGCTGCGGCAGGTCGGGTGGAGGACCCGCGACACCGGCGAGCGGAAGCGGCTCGAGCCCGGCCCCGACCACAGCGCGACGCCGAGGGTCGCGCCGCTGGCCATCAGGGTGCTCGGGACGTCGAGCGCGAGGGCGTAGCAGATCAGCCCGGCGGCGAGGCCGAGGCCGGCGCTCCACGTGACCAGCACGACCGTGCCGGTGATCGCGCGCAGGAAGTGCCACGGGCTGGTGACCAGCCAGCGCAGACCGTCGTACCACTTCGCGCCGCGGACGCTGCGGCGCAGCGCGACGGCGGAGGTGGCCAGCGACCCGGCGCGCAGCAGCCAGACCGCCAGCACGACGGTGAGGCAGGCGACCCACGGCGCCGCGGCGAACCCGGCGCCGAGCGCGACGGCACCCGCACCGACACCCACCCAGCGGCGGATCCGCTCGGGCAGCGGCGGCTGGGCGACGGGCGCGAAGGGTGCGTCCGGGTCGTAGCCGTTGGCCTCGTCCCACTCCTGCTCCATCCGCTGCACCGCGTCGACCGGCGGGGGCGGGACCGGGCTGACTGGGCCGACCGGGCCGGCCGGGCCGGCAGGCAGGGTCGGGCCGGCCGGCAGGGTCGGCGGCGTGGCCAGCGGCGTCGCGGGAGGCGGCGGGGGCGGCGGCGCGTCGTGACCGGCCAGCGCCAGCGGCAGGGTGAAGTCGTCGTCGACCGGCGCCGGGCCGTCGTCGAAGAGCACGCCCGGCGGCGGGACGGGCGGGAGCTCCGGGCGGGTGCTCAGCGGCCGCAGCCAGGCGAGCAGCTCCTCGAGCAGCGGTCGCTCGAGCGGGTCCGGGTGCAGCCCGGCCGCGAGCACGTCGGCCAGCGGCTTCTCGATCCCGGAGAGGTCGTGCTGGCCGCGCCGGGTGCGGTCCATGATCGCCATCGCCGGCCCGCGGCCGTACGGCGCCCGCCCGGTCGCGGCGTAGGCCACCGTCGCCGCCCACGCGTGCACGTCGGCGGCGGGAGTCGCCTCGTCGCCGTACAGGATCTCGGGCGCGAGGTAGCCCGGAGTCCCGAGCAGCCAGCCGGTCTGGGTGATCCGCACGTCGTCGGCCACCCGGGCCAGCCCGAAGTCGATGAGGATGGGCGTGCGCCCCTCCATCAGCACGTTGCCCGGCTTCACGTCGCGGTGCAGGACGCCGACCGCGTGCACCGCGGCCAGGCCCTCTGCGAGGCAGCCGGCCAGCCAGTGGAGGTCCGGCCCGTCGACCGGTCCCTCCGTCGCGACGTGCTCGTGCAGCGAGAGGCCGGGCACGTAGCGGGTGACGACGTAGGGCACCTCCGCCCACGGGTCGGCCGCGAGCATCTCCGCCACCCACGGGCTGCGCACCCGGGTCAGCGAGCTGACCTCGCGGGCCAGCCGCTCGCGCGCCTCCCGGTCGCCGACGACCTGGGGCCGCAGCACCTTGAGCGCCACGCGCCGCCCGTCGGAGCCGCGCGCGAGGTGGACGATGCCCATGCCGCCCTCGCCCAGGCGGGTGAGCAGGGTGTAGTCCCCCACCCGCGCCGGGGCGCTGCTCTCGGGTCGCGTCGTCACGACTGGAGGCTACCGCCGGGCATCGAGCTCTGCGACGAGGCGCCTCGGCGCGACGCGCCGGTACGACGCGTCGACCAGCTCCGCGACCTCCTCCCAGTCGACGTCCGGCGCGGCCAGGTCGAGCGCCCGGGCGCCGGACGGCCCGTAGTAGGCCGGCACGAAGAACCGCTCGTCCGCGTCCAGCGCCGGCAGGTCCACCTCGTCGGGCGTGAAGATCAGCGCGCACGGCACCATCCGGTGCTCCCCCGGCCGCACCTTCTCGCTGCCGCCGAACACCGCGAAGATCTTCCCCGCCCGGAACGTCGGCCGCCCGTGGCTCACCTTCTCCTCCGCCCCCGGCAGTGCGAGGCAGATCTCCCGCAGCCGCGCCAGCCCGGGGTCGTCGTCGCTGAACATGATCGGGTGTGCCACGGGGCCAGTAGACCACTCGGTGCGGACGTCTTCGAAAGTCTCGGTTGCGTAGGTGGTGCGGGTTGATCTCCGCAGGCTGCGGCGGCGTAGCCGGCACAGCTGCGAAAGGCAGCGACGAGGAGGCTGGGCGGGTGGTTGGATCCGGCGGTCGGCTTGCGGTGGCGTAGGC
This sequence comes from Nocardioides sp. J9, assembly GCF_007829375.1. Classification (NCBI taxonomy): domain Bacteria; kingdom Bacillati; phylum Actinomycetota; class Actinomycetes; order Propionibacteriales; family Nocardioidaceae; genus Nocardioides; species Nocardioides sp. J9. The sequence continues at coordinate 25,388 of NZ_VLJQ01000107.1, forward strand.
AACGCAGCTCCCGGTGGTTGAGGTGCGAGGCGCCCCAGCGCCGAACCTCGAAACCAGTGGCCCCGGTGCGCCGGACTGTGCGCGTCACAGCCCGCCACGCAGGCCCGGA
>NZ_VLJQ01000108.1:0-7707 GCF_007829375.1 Nocardioides sp. J9
CGCTCCTCCTCCGGTTTCATGGACACCCTCCAGGCCCGCTGGCGCCGCCGCCGCGAGCGCGGCGGCTGGTAACCGGCGCGAGCGTGTCGGCTGACGCGGCTTCGCCGCGGCCGCCACGCTGCCGCGCACGCAGTTGCCTTCCGTAGGTGACCACCTCCGCCCGGCGGCAAGCCCTGCGTACGCGTCCTCGTGGTGGCTCTCCGTGCCCGTCCTCACGACGAGGTGTGAGGGTTTGCGCCGCGAAGTGTGACGCTTCGGGCCGCCAGGTGTGACGGTTCGTGCCGCGAGGTGCGTTGCTTCGCGCGACGAGGTGCGGGTTGTGGTTGCACGAAGTGCGGGTTGTGGTTGCACGAGGTGCGGGTTGTGGTTGCACGAAGTGTGGGTCGTGGTGCCCCTTGCCGGATCCGGGTGCGTCGTTCGTAGCCACGAGCGACACCTCGCACCGCCATCGCTGACACTTCGCGCAGCCAACCCTCACACCTCGCGGGGCCAACCCTCACACCTCGCGGTGGGTCAGGGACGGCGCCAGGTGGACCAGACGGAGCGGGGGAGCCACTGGGCGCGGCGGCGGGCGCGGGGGGTGACGCCGGCGGAGAGGGAGGCCGTGACCAGGGCGGCGTCGGACTCCGTCGCGGTGCGGTCGGCCACGGCGACGGCGGAGCGGGAGCCGGGGCGCGCGTAGCGGGTGCGCTCGACGGTGTCGACCAGCCGCTCCAGGGCAGCCGTGGCCTCCGGGGCCTCGAACGGGCCGGTGCGCGGGCGCTCGACCGGCTGGGCATCGGGGTCGGCGAGGTGGTCGACGAGGACCGCGCCGACCTCGCGGGGCGAGCGGCCCTCGGGCCAGGGGATGCCGACGTCGAGCGCCGTGGCGCGCAGCTCGGCCCACAGCTCGTCCGGACCGCCCCCGAGGCGGGAGCGGCGTGCGGTGCCGCGCACCGAGCGCGGGCCGAGCAGCAGCACGGCGAGCAGCACGAGCAGCACGGCCACGGCCGCGCCGATCGCGACGTTGCGGCCGGTCTTGCTGCTCGTGCCGGTCGTCGTGCCGGTCTCCGTGCCTGCGGGCTCGGTCGGCCGGTTCGCGCCGGGCGCCGGAGCTGCCGAGCTGGTGCCGCCGGTGTCGGTCGGCTGGCTGGCGGCGCCGGTGTCCTCGTCGCCGGAGCCGGGCGTCGAGACCCGGCTGTACGCCGGCACCGAGGTCGCCCGGCCGGCCGGGGTCGGCTCGAAGCGGACCCAGCCGGCACCGGAGAAGTAGAGCTCCGGCCAGGCGTGCAGGTCGTGGCTGCTGTAGACGAACTCGTTCGGTCCCACCTGCTCCGGCTCGAGGAAGCCGATCGCGACCCGCGCCGGGATGCCGAGCACGCGCGCCATGACAGCCATCGCCGACGCGAACTGCTCGCAGTAGCCGACCCGACCGCCCGGGGCGAGGAAGCCCTCGAGGGTCGCGTTGCCGGCACCGCTCGGTGCGCGGCGCAGGTCGTAGCGGAAGCCGCCGTCCTGGCGGAAGAAGCGCTGCAGCATCACCGCGCGCTGGTAGTCGTTGGACGCCGGCGCGGTGACGCTGCGGGCGAGGTCGCGCACCAGGGCCGGTACGGCGGAGGGGAGCTCGAGCAGCTCGTCGGGGACCGCGCCGGTGGACGCGTCGCGGAAGTAGCGTCCGTCCGTGCCGTAGTGCGGGGCGACGGCGGTCATCGAGTAGTCCATCCCGCGGGTGTCGAGGTCGTCGTCGGCCGCGAGGAAGTCCATCGTGCTCGGGTCGAAGCGCCAGTCGCCGTCGGCCCGCACCGCCGCTGCCGGGAAGCTCGTCGGCAGCCACGTCGAGTCGAGCTGCTCGGTGACCTGGACCCGGTAGTCGTACTCCGTGCGCGGCACCTCCTGCGCCAGCCCGACCGGCGGCGGCAGCGCACCGCTCGCAGTGTTGCCCGACGGCACGTCGCGGTCGCCGCTGCTCCACTCCGCCCCGGTGAACCGGTTCAGCACCGAGATGCGCAGGTACGACGGACGGGGGTCGTCGGTCACGACCCGGACCATCGCGACGTCCTCGCCCCGCTCCAGGTCGCGGCGCATGTCGGCGATCGGCTTGCGGATCTGGATGTTCCCGCCGCCGCTGCCGCTGCCGAGGTCGAACAGGTCGGTGCCCAGCACCGGGACGAACGCCGGCACCACCAGCGCGAGCGCGGTCGCGGTGAGGCCGATCCGCCCCGCACCCGCGCGCGCCGCCTCCCGCACCGGGTTGCCGTGGCCCCACGGCGAGTTGTCCTCCGGTCCCAGCGAGCGCCCCCAGCGCAGCAGGCTGTCGCGGGCGTCGAGGTGCAGCATCAGCAGGAAGCCGAGGGTCGTGACGACGAAGCTGCCCCAGCCCGGTCCGTCCTGGAGCAGCCCGCTCGGCACCGAGTAGACGGCCAGCAGGGCCAGGCCCGCACCCGGGACCCGGCCGAAGGTGAAGGCGACCGCGTCGACGAGCAGCACGAACACCACGCCGGAGACGACCAGCAGCGGCCAGAGCGGCGGCACGTCGGGGCTGATCGGCGCGGCGTAGGTCCGTGCCGTGTCCACGGCGACCGACAAGGCGTTGCCCAGCGCGGAGAAGGTCGCGCCGTCCGGGACCGCCGACCCGGTGACCTGCCACGCGACCACCGCCCACGCGACGACGAGCTGGGCGAGCAGGGTCAGCCAGCGCGGCGAGGCCAGCGAACGCAGCCCGGCGCCGGTCACCACGATGGCCAGCCCGGCCACCCCCACGCGGTTGAGGTACGACGGAGGGCGGGTCACGAAGCCGTGCCACGCGGTCAGCGCGACCCAGGTCGTGGCGAGCCCGATCAGGCCCAGCGCGAGCGCGGCGCGGAAGGAGGGCGTGCTGCGGGCGGCGCTCATGCGCGCAGCCCTCCTCGCGACGGGGCGCGTCCGAGGTCGCGCCAGGCGGCGTCGAGCCGGTCCCGTGGGCCGACCCCCGCCGCGCGCCAGCCCATCGCCAGCATCGGCTCGGCGGCGGCAGCGGGGCCGAGGCTGGTGCGGGACGAGGACCACTGGTCGACGTCGAGCACGACGGCGAGGGCGACGCCGGCGTCGTGGCGGATCCGCCGCAGTGCGCTGGTGTCACCCGCGACGTGGGCGCCGAGCAGGGCGACCACGACGCCGCCGCGGGCCTGGTCGCCGGACCAGGTCGTGTCGAGCGAGGGTGCTGCGGTGAGGCCGAGGACGGCGAGCTGGCGCAGGGACTGCTCGGCGCCGTCGGCCTCGGCGCCGGTCGCGGTGGCCAGCTGCACGGCGTACCCGTGCTTCTCGAGGTGGACCACGACGGAGGCGGCCGCGACGACGGCGGCCTCGAAGCTGGAGGCGGGCCCCTGTCCGCGGTGCGCGTGCGCGCGGTTGTCGATGACGACGGTCGCGTGCGCCTCCCAGGGCTGCTCCTCGCGGCGCACCATGAGGTCGCCGACCCGGGCCGAGCTCCGCCAGTGCACGCGCCGCAGGTCGTCGCCGCGGCGGTACTCCCGGACGCTCACGTCCTCGGCCGAGCCGGACGCGAAGGCCTGCGGCCGGTGCTCGCCCGCGCCCTGCCACCCGCCCGAGAGGGGGATGGCCGGCAGCGGCAGGACCCGCGGGGTGACCACGAGCTCGGCGGTGCCGCCGATCTGGCGGCGCCGCTCGACCAGCCCGAACGGGTCGGTGATCCGCACGACCAGCGGGCCGACCTCGAACCGGCCCCGCACGTCGGAGCGGACGGGGTAGGTGACCGTGCGCTCCCAGCGCTGGCCCAGGCCCTGCAGCACGAAGCGCGGCCGGCTGCCCAGGGCGTAGGGGAGGGAGTCCTCCACGAGCAGGGGGCCGTCGGCCCGGCGCCGGTCGCTGGCGATCGCGAGGTCGATCCGCGCCGTCTCCCCGGCCCGGAGCAGGCGTGGCCACACGGTGCGGGTGACGGTCGGGTCGTGCTTGCGGCGGCTGACGAAGAGCGCGGCGACGACGGGGAGCGCGAGCACGAGGACGCCGACGCGGGTCAGCGCAGGCTGCCCGAACACGACCGCGCACACGATCGCGGTGACCCCGGCGGCGAGGAACGCCCGGCCCCGGAGGGTCAGCGAGGAGAGCGAGGGGCGCGGCATCGTGGGGGAGCCGGGTCGGTCAGGCGGAGGGGTCGGGGACCGGGACCTGGGCGGCGATCCCGTCGAGGATGGCGGCCGCGTCGCGGCCGCCGACGGCCGCCTCGGCGCTCGGCAGCAGGCGGTGGGCGAGCACCATCGGCAGCAGCGCGCGGACGTCGTCGGGCAGGACGTAGTCGCGGCGCTGCAGGGCCGCGCGGGCCTTGGCCGCCCGGACCAGGTGCAAGGTGGCGCGAGGCGAGGCGCCGAGCAGCAGCTCGGGGTGGTTGCGGGTGGCGGAGGTGAGCGCGACGGCGTACCGCTGGACCGCGTCGGAGACGTGGACCCGGGACACGATCTCGCAGAGCTTGCGGACCTCGGCGCTGTCGGTCACCGGCTCGAGGTCGTCGAGCGGGCTGACCGTGCCGTGGCTGGAGAGCATCGCGATCTCGGCGGCCGGCACGGGGTAGCCGATGGACACCCGGGCGAGGAAGCGGTCGCGCTGCGCCTCGGGCAGCGGGTAGGTGCCCTCCATCTCGACCGGGTTCTGCGTCGCGATGACCATGAACGGCGACTCGAGCTGGTAGGTCACGTTGTCGACGGTGACCTGGCGCTCGGCCATGCACTCGAGCAGCGCCGACTGCGTCTTCGGGGAGGCGCGGTTGATCTCGTCGCCGATGACGACGTTGGCGAAGACGCCGCCGGGGCGGAACTCGAAGGTCCGCGTCGACTGGTCGAAGACCGAGACGCCGGTGATGTCCGACGGCAGCAGGTCGGGCGTGAACTGGATGCGCCGCACGGTCGAGTCGATGCTGCGGGCCAGGGCCTTGGCGAGCATGGTCTTGCCGACGCCGGGGACGTCCTCGATGAGCAGGTGGCCCTCGGCCAGCAGCACGACGATCGCGGCCCCCACCACGTCGCCCTTGCCCTCGATGACCTTCTCGACGTTGGCGCGGACCCGGGCGGCCACCCGGGCGACGGCGTCGACGTCGGTGGTGAGGTCGGTGCCGGTGGTGGCGCCGGTCGCGGCGCCCGCGGACGGCGGTGCCGGCGGCGGGCTCATCGGTGGGCTGGTCGGCGTCTCCACGGCTACTCCTCGTCGTGCTCTCCCTCGGTGGACCAACCCTACGGCGCAGGTGGGAGGAGCGGGGCCACTGCGCGACAGCGGCTCCGGGACCGGTCGCCCCACCGTCCCCCACCACCCGCTCCACTCCGCTCCACCACCGCTCCACGGGGCCCTGACCTGCGCCGACCTGCGCTGACCTGCGGGTTTCCGGGACGCGGGGGAGCCAATCCCCCCGCGAAATGGGGCGTTGGTGGTTGACGGTGGGGGAAAGTGGGGTACTGTGGTGGAAAGTGGAGGAACGGCGGAGTCCAGTGGGACGGCTGGGGGTGGCCCGATGCTCTTCATGGGCACGTACACCCCGAAGCTCGACGACAAGGGCCGCCTCTTCCTCCCGGCGAAGTTCAGGGATCGGCTGGCGGAGGGCGTCGTGGTCACACAGGGACAGGACAAGTGCCTGGTCGTGTGGCCGCCCGATGTCTTCGCCGAGGAGGCCGAGCGGGCAGCCGCGCGGCCGATGACCAACAAGGCCGCCCGGCGCTACGCCCGGGTGCTGTTCGCCGGTGGTGACGAGAGCACCCCCGACAAGCAGGGCCGGATCTCCATCCCTGCACACCTCCGGGAGTACGCCGGCCTCGAGCGCGACGTGGTCGTGATCGGGGTCCGGGACCGGCTCGAGATCTGGAGCCCCGCCGCCTGGCGCGAGTTCCAGGCCGAGGCGCTGGACGAGTTCGCCGAGCTCGACGAGGACGACGACTAGCAGCACCGGCGGCCACCAGCCACCACTGGCAGCCACCGACAACCACTGACAACTCAACAGCGGATCCGCAGGACGAGGTCTCAGCCCGCTCCCGCTATCCCGACCACCCGACGTCGCGCCTCCTGGGGCACCTTCCCCGGCACCAGGCGGCACCCGCGACCGGAGGGGGTCAGTCACCCGGCCTTCTGGGGCACCTTCCCCGGCACCAGACGGCATCAGACGGCACCCGAACAACCCGGGCAGGGGAGCGGGCAGGGACCTGGCTCTGCGGATCCGCGCGATTTCACAGCCACCACCGCACAACAGCAGTTCCACACCGGGTCGAAGGGTCGAAGCCATGAGCGTGATGCGGACGCACGCACCGGAGGTCTCCGGCTCGCGGCCGCCGCGCGTGCGGGAGCAGGCACGCGAGGTGCTGCTCCTCATGGCCTTCTCCGCGGCCGTCTCGGTCGGCTGCGCCCTGCTGCTCGTGCTCACCCACCTGGCCTCCGGGTCGGGGCGCTGAGACGGCCATGGCCAGCCCGCGCCACGTCCCCGTCCTGCTGGACCGGGTCGTCTCCCTCCTCGCGCCCGCGCTCGAGCGCGACGGCATCGCCGACGACGAGCAGACCGTCATGGTCGACTGCACCCTCGGCCTGGGCGGCCACACCGAGGCCGTCCTCGAGCGCTGCCCGCACGCCCGGGTGATCGGCATCGACCGCGACCCGCAGGCGCTCGCGATGAGCCGCGAGCGGCTGGCGCCGTACGGCGACCGGTTCACCGGCGTCCTCGCGGTCTACGACGAGATCGCCGACGTCGTCGCCGACCAGGGCCTCGACGAGGTCGACGCCGTCCTGTTCGACCTCGGCGTCTCCTCCATGCAGCTCGACCTGCCCGAGCGCGGCTTCGCCTACGCCGTCGACGCCCCGCTCGACATGCGGATGGGCAGCACCGGCCCCACCGCCGCCGACGTCCTCAACACCTACAGCGCCCCCGAGCTCGCCCGGGTGCTCCGGGAGTACGGCGAGGAGAAGATGGCGCGCCGCATCGCCGACGCCGTCGTCCGCGAGCGGGCCCGGGAGCCGTTCACCACCTCGGGCCGCCTCGTCGAGCTGCTGTACGACGTCATCCCGGCCCCCGCCCGCCGCACCGGCGGGCACCCCGCCAAGCGCACCTTCCAGGCCCTGCGCATGGAGGTCAACGACGAGCTCGGGGTGCTGCGCCGGGCGATGCCGGCGGCGGTCGACGTGATCGGGCTCGGCGGCCGCGTGGTCGTCGAGTCCTACCACTCCCTGGAGGACCGGCTGGTCAAGCGCGTCTTCGCCGACGCCACGAAGCTCGACGTCCCCGACGACCTGCCGTTCGTGCCGGAGGGGGCCGAGCCGTCGTACCGGCTGGTCACCCGCGGGGCCGAGCAGGCCACCCCCGAGGAGGTCGAGGAGAACCCTCGCGCCGCCTCGGTCCGCCTCCGCGCCGTCGAGCGCATCCGTCCGTCGAGCAGGTCCAGCAGCACTCAGGGCAAGGGAGCCGTCTGATGTCCTCCACCGCAGCACAGGTCCGTCGCCTGCAGTCCGTCGCTCCCCGGGTCGCGCAGGCCGCCCTCGAGCGGGCCCGGCTCACCGTCGTGCCGCGGCCCCGGCGCACCCGCGCCCCGCGAGTGCCCTTCGTCGCCTTCGTCAGCGTCATCCTGCTCGCCGGCGTGGTCGGCCTGCTGCTCTTCAACACGTCCATGCAGCAGGCCTCCTTCCGGGCGACCGCGCTGCAGGGCCAGGCGACCGACCTCGGCGCCCAGCAGGAGGCGCTGGAGATGGACATCCAGTCGCTGCGCGAGC
>NZ_VLJQ01000108.1:7717-25460 GCF_007829375.1 Nocardioides sp. J9
CCCGCCTCGCCCAGGAGATGGGCATGGTCATCCCCTCGACCCCGGCCGGCATCCTCGACCTGACGACCGGCCGGATCACCGGCGACCCCGTGCCCGCCTCCGGCGACGACGCCCTCCCGCTGCACATGCCCGGCCCGAAGAAGCCGGCCCAGCTGCGGCGCCCCGCCGACGTGAAGGTCGCCGCGGGCAGCCGCACCGACCGCACCGACCGCACCGACCGCACCGACCGCACCCCCCAGCGCACGGAGCGCACGCCGAAGCGCAACGGCGACGGCGCGCCCACCGGAGATCGGTGAGCGTTCCGCCTAGGGTCGGGGTGACCGGGGGACGTCGTCCCCGCCACCGAGCAGGACGAGAGCGTTGAGCCGACCCAGCAGCACCCTCCGCAACCGCCGCGGGAAAGGCATCCGGCGCGGCTCCTCGAGGCTGCGCATGCAGATCGGCTTCCTGCTGATCGCGATCGTGCTCTCGGTCTTCGCCGGCCGCCTGGTCCAGCTGCAGGCCATCGACCCCGGCTCCTACGCCCAGATGGCCGCCCGGGAGGGCCGGGCCACCGTCGTGCTGCCCGCCACCCGCGGCGAGATCCTCGACCGCAACGGCGAGGCGCTCGCCGAGACCGTCGACGGGCGGATGATCATCGCCGACCCGGCCGTGACGAAGAAGGTCGCGCCCGAGCTCGCCACCATGCTGGCGCGCCGCCTCGGCGTCGACTACTTCCAGACGCTCGAGCGGCTGCGCGTCGAGGGCAGCCGGTTCCAGTACGTCGCCCGCCAGGTGCCCGCGAGCAAGGCGCAGAAGGTCGTCGCCGACGTCCGCAAGAAGTTCACCGACGACGACGGTCGGCCGTTCGCGGGGCTCTCCACCGAGCGCGACCCGCTGCGGATCTACCCCAACGACGACGTCGCGGCCAACCTGCTCGGCTTCCTCGGCACCCCCAGGGACGACGGCTCCGCCCAGGCGCTGGCCGGCCTCGAGACGTCGTTCAACACGTGGCTGTCCGGCAAGGACGGCGAGGCGACCTACGAGGTCGGCGCGGGCAACCAGATCCCGCTCGGCGACAAGACCGTCACCCCGGCCGTCGACGGCCGCGACCTCAGGCTGACCATCGACCGCGACCTGCAGTTCTACACGCAGCGGATCCTCCAGCAGACCGTCACCCGCGCCGCCGGCCAGTCCGGCATCGCGGTGGTGATGGACAGCCGGACCGGCCAGCTGCTCGCGCTCGCCGACTACCCGACGTACGACGCCTCCGACCCGTACCGCTACGACGAGGGCCTCTACAAGTCCTCCGCCCTCACCGACGTCTACGAGCCCGGCTCGGTCGAGAAGGTGCTCACCATCAGCTCGCTCGTCGACGCCGGCCTGGCGTTCAAGGAGCAGAAGTTCCGCGTGCCGGGCAAGCTCTACCGCCAGGACCGCCCGATCGGCGACTACTGGGACCACGGCACGCTGCGGCTCACCCTCGCCGGCATCCTCGCCAAGTCCTCCAACGTCGGCACCGTGCTCGCCGCCGACCAGTTCCGCCGCGGCGCGCTGCGGCGCTACCTCACCGCGTTCGGCCTCGGCCAGCGCACCGACATCGGCCTCGGCGGCGAGACCAACGGCATCGTGCCCAAGGGTGCGGCGTGGACCTCGCAGGTCGGGGACCGCATCGCCTTCGGCCAGTCGCTGTCGGTCAACGCCGTGCAGATGGCAGCCGCGGTCAACACGATCGCCAACGGCGGGGTGCGGATCGCTCCCTCGCTCGTGCAGGGCGCGGCCACCACCGACAAGGGTCAGCAGGTCGGCAGCGACCAGGCCGCCACGACCCGCGTCATCAGCGCCGACGCCGCCCGCGAGACGATGCTGATGATGGAGCGGGTGCTGGACCCGGAGGAAGGCGTCGCGCCCGGCGCGGCCGTCCCGGGCTACCGCGTCGCCGGCAAGACCGGCACCGCGCAGCGCGTCGGCGAGGACGGCACCTACGACGGCAGCACGACCGTCTCCTTCGCCGGCTTCGCCCCCGCGGACGACCCGCGGTTCACGATATACGTCGTCGTGCACAGCCCGCGGGCGGGCAGTGGTGGTGGCAGCGTGGCCGGTCCGGCATTCTCGAAGCTGATGAGCTACACGTTGCGCCGCTACGGAGTCCCGCCGACCGGCGGCAAGCCCAACCAGACCCCGGTCGAGTGGTGAGCCTGCCCACCCGGCCCGCCCACCCGCACCAGACGCCGCTCGCCGACGTCGCCCGCGCACTGGGCCCGGCCCCGGACCACCCCGACGGCACCGCGGTCCCCGCCGCCGACCCCGACGTGGCCGTCCCCGACGTGGCCGTCCCCGACGTGGCCGTGCAGGGGGTCACCCTCGACTCCCGCCGCGTCGCGGCCGGGGACCTGTACGCCGCGCTGCCCGGCTCCCGGGCGCACGGCGCCGCGTTCACCGGGCAGGCCGTCGAGGCCGGGGCCGTCGCGGTGCTGACCGACCCGACGGGCCGCGAGGCGGCGTCCGGCCACGGCGTGCCGGTGCTCGTCGTCGACGACCCCCGTGCCGTGCTCGGCGACGTGGCGGCCCTGGTCTACGGCCGGCCCGCCGACGCGCTGCGCACCATCGGCGTCACCGGCACCCAGGGCAAGACCACGGTCACCCGGCTGCTCGACGGCGGCCTGCTCGCCGCCGGCGTGCGCAGCGCCGTGGTCGGCACGGTCGGCACCCGCATCGCCGGCGAGGAGGTGAAGACCTCGCTGACCACCCCGGAGGCGCCCGACCTGCACGGCCTGTTCGCCCGGATGCGCGAGCTCGACGTCACGGCCTGCGCCATGGAGGTCTCGAGCCACGCCCTGGTGATGGGCCGCGTCGACGGGGTGCGCTTCGACGTCGCCGTGTTCACCAACCTCGGCCGCGACCACCTCGACTTCCACGCCGACGTGGAGGAGTACTTCGCCGCCAAGGCCAGCCTCTTCACCCCGGAGCACGCCGCCCGCGGCCTGGTCTGCACCGACGACGAGCACGGCCGCCGCCTCGCCCGCGAGGCCCCCATCCCCGTGCGCACCTACGGCCTCACCGGGGACCCGGACTGGCGGGCGCTCGACGTCGAGCTCGGTGCCGACGGCTCCCGGTTCACCGTGGCCGGGCCCGACGGCGTCCGGGTCAGCGCCGCGGTGCCGCTGCCCGGCGACTTCAACGTCGCCAACGCGCTCGCGGCCGTGGCCGCGGCGGCCGAGGCCGGGCTGGACCCGCAGGCGGTCGCCGACGGCATCGCCGCCTCCGGCGGGGTGCCCGGCCGGCTGGAGCGGGTGCCCACCGGGCGCGACCTCACCGTCGTCGTCGACTACGCCCACAAGCCCGACGCCGTCGAGGCGGTGCTGCGCACGCTGCGCCCGGTCACCCGCGGCCGGCTGGTCGTCGTCATCGGCGCCGGCGGCGACCGCGACCGCGGCAAGCGCCCGGTCATGGGCGAGATCGCCGCCCGCCTGGCCGACGTGGTCGTGGTGACCGACGACAACCCCCGCTCCGAGGACCCCGCGACCATCCGGGCCGAGGTGCTGGCCGGCGCCCGCGACGGGTCCGCCGAGGTGCAGGAGGTCGGCGACCGTCGTACCGCCATCGCGGAGGCGATCGGCCGCGCCGGCCCCGGCGACGTGGTCGTGGTCGCCGGCAAGGGCCACGAGACCGGGCAGGAGGTCGACGGCGTGGTGCACCCCTTCGACGACCGCGAGGTGGTGCGCGAGGTGCTCGCGTCGCTCGACGCGGCGGGCAGCGGGGGAGCGCGATGATCCCGCTGCGGCTCTCCGAGGTCGCCGACGTCGTCGGCGGCACCCTGCACGGGGACGACGTCGTCGTCTCCGGCCACGCCTACCTCGACAGCCGGTCCCCGGTCGCCGACGGGCTCTTCGTCGCGATCGTCGGCGAGCGCGTCGACGGCCACGAGTACGCCGACGGTGCGCACGCCGTGCTCGGCAGCCGTCCCACGGCGCGCCCGACCGTCGTGGTCGAGGACCCCGTCGTCGCCCTCGGCCGGCTCGCCCGCCACGTCGTGGACCGCCTCGACGTCACCGTCCACGCGATGACCGGCTCCCAGGGCAAGACCGGGACGAAGGACTACCTCGCCGCCGTGCTGCGCACGCTCGCGGGCGAGGACGCCGTCGTCGCCACGGCTGCCAACAACAACAACGAGCTCGGCGTCCCGCTGACCGTGCTCCGTGCCGGCCCCGCGACGCGCCACCTCGTCGTCGAGATGGGTGCCCGCGGCATCGGCCACATCGCCTACCTGTGCGGGATCGCCCCGCCGCAGGTCGCGGCCGTCCTCAACGTCGGCACCGCCCACGTGGGGGAGTTCGGCGGTCAGGAGCAGATCGCGCGCGCCAAGGGCGAGATCGTCGAGGCGCTCGGCGAGGACGGCACCGCCGTGCTGAACGCCGACGACCCGCTCGTCGCCGCGATGGAGTCGCGCACCGCTGCCCGGGTGGTCACCTTCGGCACCGCCGGCACGCTGCGGTGGAGCGCCGTCGAGCTCGACGACCTGGGCCGTCCCGGCTTCGTGCTCGAGCGCGACGGGGCCTCTGCCCCCGTCCAGCTGCTGCAGACCGGCCTCCACCAGGTCCAGAACGCCGCCGCGGCCGCTGCGATGGCGATGGCCGCCGGGTTCGACCTGGCCGAGGTGGCCGGCGCGCTCGGCGGCGCGGCCGCCGCGTCCCCCTGGCGGATGGAGGTCTCCGAGCGGCCCGACGGCCTCGTCGTGGTCAACGACTCCTACAACGCCAACCCCGAGTCCATGCGGGCCGCCCTCGAGGCGCTCACCGCGATCGGCGGGTCCCGCGGCCGTCGTACCGTCGCGGTGCTGGGGGAGATGAAGGAGCTCGGCGCCGAGCACGACGCCGGCCACCGCGCCGTGGGCGCCGACGCCGCCCGGCTGGGCGTCGACGTGGTCGTCGTGGTGGGCGAGGCCGCCCGCGGGATCGGGGAGGGCGCCAGCAGCCCCGGAAGGGGGTGTGAGGTGGTCCTCACGGCGGGCCGTGAGGAAGCCGTGGCGTGGTTGCGGCAGAATGCCGGGGCGGAGGACGTCGTCCTCGTCAAGGCGTCGCGCGGGGCGGCGCTGGAATGGGTTGCGGACCAGGTCCTGGAGGGTACGACGCCATGAGAGCCATCCTGCTCGGGGGCGGCATCGCGTTGCTGATCTCCCTGCTCGGGACCCGCGTCGTGATCACCCTGTTCACCAACTGGGGCTACGGCCAGGAGATCCGCGACGACGGTCCCACCAGCCACCACACCAAGCGCGGCACGCCCACCATGGGCGGCGTCGTCATCATCCTCGCCGCGGTCATCGCCTACTTCTCGGCGAAGCTCATCACCCTGACCACGCCGAGCGCCTCGGCGCTGCTGCTGCTCTTCCTGTTCGTCGGGATGGGCCTGGTCGGCTTCCTCGACGACTTCATCAAGATCTCCAAGCAGCGCAGCCTCGGCCTGCGCAGCAAGGCGAAGATGGCCGGCCAGACCGTGATCGCGCTGGTCTTCGGCTGGCTGGCGCTCTCGCCGATGCTGGAGGACGAGAACGGCCGCACGCCCGCGAGCGAGAAGGTCTCCTTCCTCCGCGAGCTCGACTGGTTCGTGCTGCCCACGATCCTGGCCATCCTGCTGATCTGGCTGTTCGTCGCCGGGTTCAGCAACGCCGTCAACCTCACCGACGGGCTCGACGGCCTCGCGGCCGGCGCCTCGGTGATGGTCTTCGGCGCCTACACGCTGGTGAACATCTGGCAGAACAACCAGTTCTGCCAGGCCGAGCCGAGCGCGAGCTGCTACAACGTCCGCGACCCGCTCGACCTGGCGATCATCGCCGCCGCGATCACCGGCGCCTGCTTCGGCTTCCTGTGGTGGAACGCCTCGCCGGCCAAGATCTTCATGGGCGACACCGGCTCGCTGGCGCTCGGCAGCGCGCTGGCCGGCTTCGCGATCCTGACCCGCACCGAGCTGCTCCTGGTCATCCTCGGCGGCCTGTTCGTCCTCGAGACGGTCTCGGTGATGATGCAGGTCGGCTTCTTCAAGCTCAGCAAGGGCAAGCGGATCTTCCGGATGGCACCCATCCACCACCACTTCGAGATGCTCGGGTGGGAGCAGGTCACGGTCGTGATCCGGTTCTGGATCATCACCGGCCTGTTCGTCGCGACCGGCCTGGGCATCTTCTACGCCGAGTGGGTGTCGCGGCTGTGAGCGATACCCGCCCGGACCCGACCAGCCTCGGCCGGCGCGACTCGTGGGCCGGCGTACGCGCCGTCGTCGCGGGGTTCGGCACCAGCGGCGCCGCCGCGGTCGACAACCTGCTCCACCTCGGTGCCGACGTGCACGCCGTCGCGGAGTCGGCCAGCGCGTCGATCCAGGAGCGCGCCGAGCTGCTGCAGGTCCTCGGCGCCCGCATCGACGTCCACGAGGGCGCGACCGGGGTCCTGCCCGACGACGTCGACCTGCTCGTCGTCTCGCCCGGCTTCCGGCCCGACGCCCCGATCATCACCACCGCCCGCGAGCGCGGCGTCCCGGTGTGGGGCGAGGTCGAGCTGGCCTGGCGGCTGCGCGACCCCGAGCACCCGGCGCCGTGGCTGTGCATCACCGGCACCAACGGCAAGACCACCACGGTGCAGATGCTCGTCAGCATCCTGCGTGCCGCCGGACTGCGCAGCGTCGCCGCCGGCAACGTCGGCCTGCCGCTGACCGAGGCGGTCATGGACCCCGAGCCCTACGACGTCATCGCTGTCGAGCTCTCCAGCTTCCAGCTGCACTACGTCGAGACCATGGCCGCCGAGAGCGCCGCGGTGCTCAACGTCGCCGAGGACCACCTCGACTGGTACGCCGGCCAGTCGGCCATGCAGGACTACGCCGCCGACAAGGGCCGGATCTACGAGGGCGTGGAGCGGGCCTGCGTCTACAACGTCGCGGACCCCGCCACCGAGCAGCTGGTCCGTGACGCCGACGTGGTCGAGGGAGCCCGGGCGATCGGCTTCACCCTCGGCGTCCCCGGCCCCGGCATGCTCGGCGTCGTCGACGAGATCCTCGTCGACCGCGCGTTCATCGAGGAGCGCGCCACCAGCGCGGCCGAGCTGTGCACGCTGGACGACCTGGCCTCCCGCGCCCCGCACTTCATCGCCAACGCCCTCGCTGCCGCAGCGCTCGCCCGCGCGCACGGCGTGAGCCAGGCCGCGGTCCGCGACGGGCTGCGCTCCTTCCAGCCCGACGGCCACCGGATCGCGGTCGTGGCCGAGCACGCCGGCATCACCTGGGTCGACGACTCCAAGGCGACCAACCCGCACGCCGCCGCGTCCTCGCTCGCCGCGTTCGCCCCGGTCGTGTGGGTCGCCGGGGGCCTCGCCAAGGGGGCCAGCTTCGACGACCTGGTCCGGCAGGTGGGGGACCGGCTGCGGGCCGTCGTCCTCATCGGCCGGGACCGTGACGTGATCCGCCAGGCGCTTTCGCGACACGCTCCCGATGTGCCGGTGATCGACGTCGACAGCCCCGACACTGGGGACGTAGTCGGTGACGACCGGATGAGGCGCGTCGTCGCGGCAGCGGCCGAGGTCGCCCGGGCGGGCGACACCGTGCTGCTGGCGCCGGGATGCGCGTCGATGGACCAGTTCTCCGACTACGCCGCTCGCGGCGACGCGTTCGCCGAGGCGGTGCGGGACTACATCGGCGAGAGCTAGCGAGCTGGCGGGCAGGAGAGGGGACGGGTCATCACCACCGCGAACCCCGAGAAGCTCCGCTTCCACCTCCGCCAGCGCCTCCCCTCGCGCCCGTTCCTCCGGCGCCCGTCGGCACGCCGGTCCGGCTGGACCGCCGCGGTCAAGGACGCCCTCGACCGGCCGCTGACGACCTACTACCTGCTGCTCGGCGCGACCGCGCTGCTGCTCACCATCGGCCTGATCATGGTGCTGAGCGCCTCCAGCGTCTACGCCTACCGCGAGACGGGCGACTCCTACACCGTCGTACGACGCCAGCTGATGTGGGTCCTGCTCGGCGTGCCGTGCGCCTTCCTGGCGTCGCGGGTGTCGCTGCGCTGGGTGCGCGCGCTGACCTACCCGGCGTTCTCCATCTCGCTGCTGCTGCTCGCGCTGACCGCCAAGGTCGGCGTCGAGGTCAACGGCAACAAGAACTGGCTCGACCTCGGCGTCGTGCAGATCCAGCCCTCGGAGATCGCGAAGCTGTCGCTGATCATCTGGGCCAGCCACATCTACGCCAACAAGGAGCGCCGCCTCGGCAACCTGCACCAGATGCTGGTGCCCGTCGTGCCCGGCATGGTGCTGGCCACGGCCCTGGTCGTGGTCGGGCGCGACCTCGGCACCGCGCTGGTCTTCTTCGCCCTGCTGGTCGCGATGCTGTGGGTCGTCGGCGCCCCGGGCAAGCTCTTCGCGCTCGCGTTCTCCGGCGTCAGCGTGCTCGCGCTCGGCCTCGCCGCCACCGACGGCGAGCGGCTGGCCCGCATCTACAACTTCGCCGACCCGTTCAAGGACTACCTCGGCACGGGCTGGCAGCCCGCCCACGGGCTCTACGCCATGGCCAGCGGCGGCGTCTTCGGGGAGGGCATCGGCGCCAGCCAGCAGAAGTGGGGCCAGCTGCCCGAGGCGCACACCGACTTCATCTTCGCGGTGCTCGGCGAGGAGCTCGGCCTGGTCGGCACCCTGCTGGTGGTCGCCCTCTTCCTCGTCCTCGCCTATGCCGGGACCCGCGTCGCGAAGGAGACGAAGGACCCCTTCGTCCGCTACTGCTCCTTCGGCATCGTGGTGTGGCTGCTCGGCCAGATGATGATCAACGTCGGCATGGTGCTCGCCCTGCTGCCCGTCATCGGCATCCCGCTCCCGCTCGTGTCCTACGGCGGCKSCMGCCCCCCCCCCCCCCCCCCCCCCCCCCGCCCCGCGGGCTCTCCGCCCGCCGGTAGGTTGGCCACGTGCGAGTCTTGTTGGCCGGTGGGGGAACGGCGGGGCACACCTCGCCACTGCTCGCGACCGCAGATGCCCTGCGTCGCCTCGACCCGGGGGTGGAGGTCACCTGCCTCGGCACGCCCCGGGGCCTGGAGAACAAGGTCATCCCCGAGGCCGGCTACCCGCTGCGGCTCGTGCCGCCGGTCCCGTTGCCCCGCAAGCCCGGCAAGGACCTCGCCATGGTCCCCGCCCGGCTCCGGGCCGCGGTCAAGGCCGCGCTGGACGTGATCGACGAGGTCCGCCCCGACGTCGTCGTCGGCTACGGCGGCTACGTCTCGATGCCGGCCTACGTCGCCGCCCGGCGCCGCAAGCTCCCGCTCGTGGTGCACGAGCAGAACGCCCTGCCCGGCATCGCGAACAAGTTCGGCGCCCGCGTCGCCACCCGCGTCGCGGTCAGCTTCCCGGACACGCCGCTGCGCGGCGCCGAGTACGTCGGCCTGCCGATCCGCCGGATGATCGCGACCCTCGACCGCGAGGCGCTGCGCGCGGAGGCCCGGGCCTTCTTCGGCCTCGAGCAGGACCGGCCGACCCTGGTCGTCACCGGCGGCTCCCAGGGCGCGCGCCGCCTCAACCAGGCCGTCAGCGGTGCTGCCCCCGCGCTGGCCGCCGCCGGCGTGCAGGTGCTGCACGTGGTCGGCCCCAACGGAGCCAGCGACCCGAGCTGGTCCGAGCCGCTGCCCAGCGGCGTGCCCTACGTCGTGCTGCCGTTCGTCGAGCGGATGGACCTCGCGCTGGCCGCCGCCGACGTCATGGTGTGCCGCTCCGGCGCCTCCAGCGTCGTCGAGGCCTCCGCCTCCGGCGTGCCCGCCGTTTTCGTGCCGCTCCCGATCGGCAACGGGGAGCAGGCCCTCAACGCCCGCCCGGTCGTCGACGCCGGGGGAGCGCTGCTGGTCGAGGACGTCGACTTCACCGCCGACTACGTCGCCGAGACGATCCCGTCGCTGGTCGCGGACCCGGCGCGGCTCGCCTCCATGGGCGCGGCCGCCGCGCACCTCGTGCCCCGCGACGCCGACGAGCGCCTGGCCCGGATCATCCAGGACGTCGCCCGGTGAAGATCCCCGTCCCGGACGAGATCCTCCCCGCCGACCAGCTCGGCCACGTCCACCTCGTCGGCATCGGCGGCGCGGGCCTGTCCGGCATCGCCCGCCTCATGCACGCCTCGGGCGTGGTCGTCAGCGGCAGCGACGCCAACGACTCGCCGGTCGTGCGCGCCCTGCGCGAGGAGGGCATCACCGTCCACGTGGGCCACGACGCCGCCCACCTCGACGGCGTCGACACCGTGGTGGCGACGACGGCCGCCCGCGAGGACAACCCGGAGATCGCCGAGGCCACCCGCCGCGGCCTGCGCCTGTGGCCGCGCTCGGCCGGCCTGCAGTCGGTCCTGATCGGCAAGCGCGTGGTCGCCGTCGCCGGCACCCACGGCAAGACCACCACGACCGCGATGCTCACCGTCGCCCTGCAGGAGGCCGGGCTGGACCCGACCTTCGCGATCGGTGCCGAGGTGGCCAGCCTCGGCACCAACGCCCGCCTCGGCAGCGGTGACGTCGCCGTCGTCGAGGCCGACGAGTCCGACGGTGCCTTCCTCGTCTACACCCCCGACCTCGCCGCCATCACCAACGTCGACGCCGACCACCTCGACCACTGGGGCACCGAGGAGGCCTACGAGGCAGCCTTCGCCGAGTTCGCCCGGCGGGCCCGGGTGACAGTCACCGAGCGCGCCGACCTCGCCGACGTCACCGCCGCCTTCGCCGACGGTGCGCAGGTGCGCGGCCACGACCTCGTGGTCGAGGGCGGTCGCACCCGCTTCCGCGTCGAGGCCCGCGGCGTCGACCTCGGCGAGGTCGAGCTCGCCGTGCCCGGCCGCCACTACGCCGTCGACGCCCTCCTCGCGCTGGCCGTCGGGCTCGAGCTCGGCGCCGACCCGGCCGCGCTGGTGCGCGGCCTGGCCCGCCACCAGGGCGCCAAGCGGCGGATGGAGCTGGTCGGAACGGTTGGCGCGGCCGATCGTGCCATCCGGGTCTACGACTCCTACGCCCACCACCCCAGCGAGATCCGCGGCGACCTCGAGGCCGCCCGCTCGCTCGTGGGGCCCGGCGGGCGSCTCGTCGTGTGCTTCCAGCCGCACCTCGTCTCGCGCACCCGCATCTTCGGCACCCAGATGGGCCACGAGCTCGGTGCGGCCGACGAGGTCGTGCTGATGGACGTCTACGTCGCCCGGGAGGACTCCGACCCCGAGGTCACCGGCGCGCTGGTGGCCGGCGCCGTGCCGCTGCCGGCCGAGCGGGTCCGCTTCGTGCCCGACCGCGCGGACGTCGTACCCACGCTGGCGGGGCTCGCCCGCCCCGGCGACCTCGTGCTCACCCTCGGCGCCGGCGACGTGACCGCGCTGGCGCCCGAGCTGGTGGCGCTCCTCGGGGGGAGCGGTGCCTAGCCTGCGCCGGACGCGCGCCGCCGCGACCGGGCACGAGAAGGCCCAGCAGCGGGCGCGCCGGGCGTTCGCCCGCCGCCAGCGGGCCCGGCGCTGGCTCACCTGGCGCTACGTGCTCGCGGCCAGCCTCGCGGTGCTGCTGCTCGGGCTGGGCGTCTACGCCCTCTACTTCTCCTCCTGGCTGCGCACCGAGGGCGTCGAGCTGGTCGGCAACGACCTGGTCAGCGACGCGAAGGTGCTGGCCGCGGCCGACGTGCCGACCGGCGGTCCGCTGGTCCGCGTCGACCTCGAGGCGATCGAGAAGCGGGTCAAGGCGCTGGCCGCGGTCAAGGAGGTCGACGTCTCGCGGCAGTGGCCGCACGACGTGCGGATCGAGGTCACCGAGCGGACCCCGGTCGCCGTGCTCGACCTCGGCGACCGGGTGGTCGCGCTCGACGCCGAGGGCACCTCCTTCCCGGCGCCGCCGCGTGCCCGCGACGGCCTGCCACGCGTGCGCGTCGGCAGCGGCGCCGACCAGAACGCCCTGCGCGAGGGGGCGGCGGTCGTCGCGGCGCTCGACGGCGACGTGTCGTCGATGGTCAGCTACGTCGAGGTCCGCACCGTCGACGAGATCCTGCTGCACCTGCGCGACGACCGGCTGGTCAAGTGGGGGAGCGCGGAGCAGTCGGAGGACAAGGCCGCGGTGCTGCTCCAGCTCCTCGAGCGCCAGGCGTCGACGTACGACGTCTCCGTGCCCGGCGCGCCCACGACGAAGTGAGCCGGCCCACCGGGGCGGCGCGGTGCTGGCGGGTCGGCGACATCACGGAACATCGACGCACGCCGGTGCGGCGTGTCTGCGCGATGCGGGGACGTGGCGTCCCTACTGTCTTCATCACGACGAGGTTGACATAACTATAACCCTCAGGTTGAGGGTAAGGGTTGTGCGACACGCCGGTCGGCCACGGGGAAGCGGTCCGGCCGCCGATCGTCGGTGAACGGACACAGACAACGTACGGACCACACCGGAGAGGTGAAGCCGCCGTGGCAGCTGCACAGAACTACCTGGCCATCATCAAGGTCGTCGGCATCGGCGGCGGCGGCGTGAACGCCGTCAACCGCATGATCGAGGTCGGCCTCAAGGGCGTCGAGTTCATCGCCATCAACACCGACGCGCAGGCGCTGCTGATGAGCGACGCCGACGTGAAGCTCGACATCGGGCGCGAGCTCACCCGCGGCCTCGGTGCGGGTGCGAACCCCGACGTGGGCGGCAAGGCCGCCGAGGACCACGCGGAGGAGATCGAGGAGGTGCTCAAGGGCGCCGACATGGTCTTCGTGACCGCGGGCGAGGGTGGCGGCACCGGCACCGGCGGCGCGCCCGTCGTCGCCCGGATCGCCCGCTCGCTCGGCGCGCTGACCATCGGTGTGGTGACCCGTCCGTTCACCTTCGAGGGCGCCCGCCGCAAGAAGTCCGCCGACGAGGGCATCGAGCGGCTCCGCGAGGAGGTCGACACTCTCATCGTCATCCCCAACGACCGCCTCCTGCAGATCTCGGACCGCAACGTGTCGATGCTCGACGCGTTCAAGCAGGCCGACCAGGTGCTGCTCCAGGGCGTCTCGGGCATCACCGACCTGATCACCACCCCCGGCCTGATCAACGTCGACTTCGCCGACGTCAAGGCGGTCATGAGCAACGCCGGCTCCGCCCTCATGGGCATCGGCTCGGCCCGCGGCGAGGACCGGGCGCTGCAGGCCGCCGAGATGGCGATCAGCAGCCCGCTGCTCGAGGCCTCGATCGACGGCGCCCACGGCGTCCTGCTCTCGATCGCCGGCGGCTCCGACCTCGGCATCTTCGAGATCAACGAGGCCGCGGCCATGGTCGCCGACGCGGTGCACGCCGACGCCAACATCATCTTCGGCACGATCATCGACGACGCCCTCGGCGACGAGGTCCGGGTGACCGTCATCGCCGCAGGCTTCGACGGTGGCCTGCCCAAGCGCCGCGAGGACACCACCATCCGCCGGCCGCAGCAGGCCTCGCGCCCGGCGGCGCCGTCGAACCAGTCCAGCCAGTCCGCGCCCGCCCAGTCCGCCCCGTCGCAGTCGGCCCCGGCGAGCCAGGGCCAGGACCGTCCCGCCCGTCCCGCATCGCCCGAGCCGGCGGCGCCCTCCGACCCGCAGCCGGTCGGTGCGCGCACCCAGCCCGCGCCGATGAAGTTCGACGACGGCGACGACCTGGACGTGCCCGACTTCCTGAAGTGACGCGTGTTCGCCTTCCGTGAGAGCCACGACCTCGACCCGGATCCCGCCGCTGGCGGGGCCCGGGTCGAGGTCGCGTTCACGGACGCCTCCCTCGACCTCCACGAGGACGGGGAGGGGCTGGCCGACGCCCTGCGCGAGCTCGCCCAGGCGGTCGACGCCACCCTCGTCCGTGCCCACCAGGTGCACGGCGACGCCGTCGCGGTGGTCGAGGAGCCGGACGACGTCCCGACCGCCGACGGCCTGGTCACCGTGCGCCGCCGTACCGCCCTGCTCGTGCGCGTCGCCGACTGCGTCCCCGTGCTGCTCGCCGACCCCCGTGCCGGGGTCGTCGGCGTGGCCCACGCCGGACGCCGCGGCGTCGAGCTCGGTGTCGTGACCCGCACCGTGGAGCGGATGCGCGACCTCGGCGCCGCCGACGTCCGCGCCTGGGTCGGCCCTCATATCTGCGGCCGCTGCTACGAGGTCCCCGAGGCCATGCGCGAGGAAGTCGCCGCCGTGGTCCCCGAGAGCCGGGCCGAGACCTCCTGGGGCACTCCCTCGCTCGACCTCGGCGCCGGCGTCGCCGCGCAGCTCGCCGCCGCCGGCGTCGCCAGCACCCTCGTCGAGGGCTGCACCCGCGAGGACGCCCGCTTCCACTCCTACCGCCGCGACGGCCAGGCCTCCGGCCGCATGGCCGGGGTGGTGTGGCTGCCGTGACGACCCGCAGCGACGAGATCGCCGCCAACCTCGCCACCGTCCGCGAGCGCATCGCCCGGGCTGCCGAGGCCGCCGGTCGCGCCCCCGACGACGTCCACCTCGTCGTGGTCACCAAGTTCTTCCCCGCCTCCGACGTGCGCGTGCTCGCCGCCCTCGGCGTCACCGACGTCGGCGAGAACCGGCACCAGGAGGCCGAGGCGAAGGCCGCCGAGTGCGCCGACCTGCCGCTGCGCTGGCACTTCATCGGCGGGCTGCAGTCCAACAAGGCCGCCGCCGTCGCCCGCTACGCCCACGTCGTCGAGTCCGTCGACCGCAGCAGCCTGGTCGCTCGCCTCGACCGCGGTGCCGCCGAGTCCGGACGCGCCGTCGAGGTCCTGCTCCAGGTCTCCCTCGACCCGCCCGGCCGCGACCACCGCGCCGGCGCCCCGCCCGACCAGCTCGCCGACCTCGCCGCCGAGGTCGCTGCCGCGCCGCACCTCGAGCTGCGCGGCCTGATGGCCGTCGCACCCCTGGGCGAGGACCCCGCGGCCGCCTTCGGACGGCTCGCGGAGATCCGCGCCGGCTTTCTCGCCGACCACCCGTCGGCCACCCGGCTCTCGGCCGGCATGAGCGGTGACCTCGAGGAGGCCATCGCCGTCGGCGCGACACACGTGCGCGTCGGCTCCGCGGTCCTCGGAACGAGGCCCGCGGTCCAGTAATGTCCACAACACCACCACATGTCCCCGATCTCCGGGGGCACGGATCACGGAGGCAACAGTCATGAGCGGTGCGATGCGCAGGATCGGCGAGTACCTCGGCCTGCTGGAGGACACCGGCTATGACGAGTACGACGACGAGGTCACCGAGCCCGCTCGCGAGTCCCGCGAGCCGCGCGCTGCCCGTCCCGTGCGCGCCGTACCTTCCGGCACCGTCGCCGACCTGGAGGAGCGCCGCCGCCCCGTGGCCGTCGCGCCCCAGCCCGAGGTCGCCGAGCTGTCCCGGATCACCACCCTCCACCCGACGACCTACAACGACGCCCGCGCCGTGGGGGAGCAGTACCGCGACGGCATCCCGGTGATCATGAACCTCACCGAGATGGACGACACCGACGCCAAGCGCCTCGTCGACTTCGCCGCCGGCCTGATCTTCGCCACCCGCGGCTCCATCGAGCGGGTCACCAACAAGGTCTTCCTGCTCTCCCCGCCGAACGTCACCGTCGCGGCCGAGGACAAGCAGCGGATCGCTGACCGGGACTTCTTCAACCAGAGCTGAGTTGGCTGGGCCGAGCGTGTCGCCTGTCGCGCTCGCCGCCCGGGCACTCGCAAGCTCGGCCCGCGGGCTTCGCGCGACGCGGCTTCGCCGCGGGGCGCCACGCTGCCGGCCGCGCAGTTGGCTTCCGTAGGTCCTGCCTCCGTCTGGCGGCAAGACTTGCTGAGATGGGGGGAGCGTGTCGCCTGTCGAGGGCTGCGCGCAGGCCTCGCAAGCTCGGCCCGCACTTGCCGCCGACGCGCCYYCGGCGCGGGCGCCACGCTGCCGCGCCCGCAGTTGGCTCCGGCGGATGGCACCGTCCGTCTGGCGGCAAGCCGGACGTAGGGCTCTTGGGGTCGGTCCCTGTGGTCGGGTCGGTGAGTCGGACGTCATCCGTTCTGTGGGCTAGAGCCCACGGTTCGTATGACGTCTTCGCCTTGGAGGCCTGAGTCGCACCGATTGGGCAGGAACTGCAACCCCGCACGGCGTGTCGCATGTCGTTTGGGACCAAACGACAGAGCGGCGGCCGCTTGTGGCGGCGCGGGCGGAGCCCGTGCCGACATCCGTGCCGCAAGCAGGTGGTCGGCTCAGCGCGGCCGCCTGGACGAGCCCGGCGCAACATCGCCGATTGGGCAGAGACGACATGCCCGTACGGCGTGTCGCACGTCGTTTGGGACCAAACCGCAACCCCCGCACGATCCCCGTCCCGGCGGCACCCCGGGCGGGACCAGGTCCTCAGAGGCCACCGGATAGATTGGAGGCGTGAGCATCGCCGGCTGGATCATCGAGGGCATCCTCTTCGCCTTCATCGCGTTCCTGTGGGTGCGCTTCATCACCGACTGGGTGCAGGTGTTCGCGCGGGCGTGGGAGCCCCGTGGGCCGCTGCTGGTGTTCCTCGAGCTGTGCTACTCGGCCACCGATCCGCCGATCAACGCGCTGCGCAAGGTCATCAAGCCGATCCGGATCGGGAACTTCGCGCTGGACCTCAGCTTCATCCTGGTGCTGATCCTCGCCTACGTCCTGCTCAGCGTGAACCGCAGCACACTGCTGGCCGCCTGAGCGGAAACGGGGCCCCTCACGAGGGTGTGGGGCGTACCGTGAACGGTGACGTCCGAACTGCCGGGTGATGCGGGCTTCTCGCCCGCAGGCGCTAAGGTTCGGGAAGACAGTTTGTCCTTGTACTTCGAAGATAGGTGAGGTCATGCCGCTGACGCCTGAGGACGTGAGCAACAAGCGCTTTACGCCGGTCCGGCTGCGCGAGGGCTACGACATGGGCGAGGTCGACCAGTTCCTGGATGAGGTGGAGGCCGAGCTGGCCCGCCTGACCCAGGAGAACGACGACCTCCGCGCGAAGCTGGCGGCCGCCCAGGCGGGTGCCGGCTCCTCCTCGGCGTTCGACGTCCCCACGCAGCTGGCGCCCGTTCCCGAGCCGACCCCCGAGCCGGCCCCGGTCGAGGTCCCCGCGCCGGTCGAGCCGGTCGTCGCGGCGCCGGCCCCGGCGGTCGCCGGCGGTGTCGAGACCATCCGCGTCGAGACGGTCCCCGAGGCCTCCAACGCGGCGGCCCGCCTGCTCGAGATCGCGACCCGCAACGCCGACGAGCTCGTCGAGGACGCGAAGAACGAGGCCGACAAGATCGTCGGCGAGGCGCGCACCAAGGCCGAGCGGCTCGAGTCCGAGGCGAAGGTCAAGGCCGACCGCCTCGAGGCCGACGCCCGCACCCGCGCCGAGATGCTCGACAGCGAGACCGCCGAGCGTCGCACCCAGCTCTTCGGCGACCTCGAGAAGGAGCGCGACAAGCTCTCCGCCGAGGTCGAGACGCTGCGCTCCTTCGAGCGTGAGTACCGCTCGCGCCTCAAGAGCTACTTCACGCAGCAGCTCGAGGCCCTGCAGACGCCGGGCGACACCCTGGCCCCCGTCGAGGAGGCGCCGGCCCCCAAGCGGCTGCGCTCCATCCTGGGCGAGGAGGAGGGCTGAGCCCCCGGCTCACCCCCAGCTGAGCACCGACCGGCCGGTCCGCACTCGCGGGCCGGCCGGTCGTTTCATTCGGTGAGTCTCCTTGGAGGCGTCGCCGGGAGCCGATACCCTCCCGTGCACGCCTGCCGACCTCCGTCGCAGGTCGCCTGCCTCGAGGAGTCCGTCATGGCCCGCACCGCGAAGAAGACGTTGGCCGGTCAGGCCGCCTCGGCCGCCCGGAAGCTCATCAGGCCGCGGAAG
>NZ_VLJQ01000109.1:0-25193 GCF_007829375.1 Nocardioides sp. J9
GGGCCGGCGCTCGCCGCTGGTGGCCGGGGCCTTCGCCTTCTTCCTGCTCTCGATGGCCGGCATCCCGCTGACCGCCGGGTTCATCGGCAAGTGGGCCGTCTTCACCTCGGCCATGTCGGCCGGCGCCTGGCCGATCGTGCTGATCGCGCTGGCCAGCAGCATCGTGGCGGCATGGGTCTACACCCGCCACATCCGGCTGATGTTCTTCACGCCCGAGGACGATCATGGCGCAGCGGCGGTGATCCGGCCGTCCCTGCTGACGAGCGGCACGATCGTGGTGTGCCTCGCTGCGACGCTCGTGCTGGGCGTCGTGCCGGGACCGGTGCTCGACCTGATCACGGCGGCGGGTGACTTCATCAGGTGACCGCCGGACCGGACCTCACCCTCGAGTCCACCCGCAGGGAGCGTGCCGCCCGGGCCGGTGAGCGCTGGGATGGGACTCTCCGACCGAAAGGCTCTCCGATGTCCGAAGCCTCGGGGCGTGCCCTGATCGTGCCGTCCGTCCTGCCCGCCGACCTCGCCCGGGTGGGCGAGGAGGTGTCCGCCCTCTGTGACGCCAGCGTCGACCGGATCCAGTGGGACGTGATGGACGGCGTCTTCGTGCCAAACCTGACCTTCGGCCCTGACCTGATCGCCGCGGCTGTGTCCGCGTCCCGGGTGCCCTTCGAGGCGCACCTCATGGTCGTCGAGCCGGACCGCCTGCTCCACCGGTACGTCGAGGCGGGCTGCGACCTGGTGATCGTCCACGCCGAGGCGTGCACCCACCTACACCGCACGCTGACCACGATCCGCGACCTCGGCGCTCGCAGCGGTGTCGCGCTGAACCCGCACTCGCCGGCCGACACGGTCGCCCACGTGCTCAGCGAGACCGACCTGGTGCTGGCGATGACCGTGAACCCGGGCTTCGGCGGCCAGGCCTACATCCCGTCCGTAGAGCACAAGGTGGCCCAGCTGCGCCGGATGATCGACGAGTCGGGGTACGAGATTGAGCTCGAGGTCGACGGCGGCATTACCGACACCACGATCGCCGGGGCGGCGGCTGCTGGCGCGGACGTGTTCATCTCCGGGTCCTGGCTGTTCAACCACGCCGCTGGGAAGGCCGCGGGCGTCGAGCTGCTGCGCCGCCTCGCCGACGAGGCCGCTCCGGCGCGATGACGGACGCCCCGGTCGAGACCGTCGTCTTCGACGTCGACGGCACCCTGGTCGACAGCGAGCGCGACGGCCACCGGGTGGCGTTCAACCGCGCCCTCGCCGAGCTCGGCCTCCCGGACCACTGGGACGTCGGGACCTACGGCGAGCTGCTCGCGATCGCCGGCGGCGCGCGGCGCCTGGCCCACTGGTTCGAGAGCCGGGGGAGGAGCGCCGGGGAGGCGCAGGAGCTGGCCGGCCGCGTGCACGCCCGGAAGACCGCGATGATGGCCGGCATGGTCGCCGCGGGGGAGGTCCGGGCCCGGCCGGGCGCGGTCGCGCTGACCGACCTCCTCCGCGAGCACGGCACGACGATCGCGGTCGCCACGACCGGCACCCGGGCCTGGGTGGAGCCGCTGCTGGACCTCGCCTTCGGGCCGCGCTTCGAGGTGGTCGTCACCGGGACCGAGGTGCCGGAGCTCAAGCCCAGCCCGGCGGCGTACGTCGAGGCGCTGGCGCGGCTCGGCTGCGACCCGGCACGGGCGGTGGCCGTCGAGGACTCGGAGAACGGGCTGCGGGCGGCGCTGGCCGCGGGCATGCGCTGCGTGGTGGTCCGCAACGACTACACCCGCGACCACGACACCGCGGGGGCGTCGCTCGTCGTCGACGCGCTGGACGCCCCCGCACTCGTGGACTGGTTCCGGGCGCGGCTGGGTCTCAGCCGGCGCGGACCCGGTCCCGTCGCTCCATGAGGCGCCACAGCATCGGGGTGAAGATGAGCTGCATCGCCAGGTCCATCTTTCCGCCGGGGCACACGATCGTGTTCGGGCGGGACATGAAGGAGTCGTGGAGCATCGAGAGCAGATAGGGGAAGTCGATGCCGCGAGGGTCCTTGAACCGGATCACCAGCATCGACTCGTCGGGCGTCGGGATGGTGCGCGCGATGAACGGGTTCGACGTGTCCACGACGGGCACCCGCTGGAAGTTCACGTCGGTGCGCGAGAACTGCGGGCAGATGTAGGTCACGTAGTCGTGCATCCGGCGCAGGATGGTCTCGGTGACCGCCTCGGTGGAGTAGCCCCGCCTCGCCTTGTCCCGCTGGATCTTCTGGATCCACTCCAGGTTGATCACCGGCACCACGCCGATCAGCAGGTCGACGTGCCGGGCGACGTCCACGTCGTCGGTGGCGACGCCGCCGTGCAGGCCCTCGTAGAACAGCAGGTCGGTGTCGTCCGGCAGCGCCTCCCACGCGGTGAAGGTGCCGGGCTCCTGGCCGTAGGGCTCGGCCTCGCCCTCGTCGTGGAGGTACTTGCGGACCTTGCCGGTGCCCCCATCGCCGTACTCGCGGAAGAGCTCCTCGAGCTCGCCGAAGAGGTTGGCCTCCGGGCCGAAGTGGCTGAAGGTGTGATTCTGGTCGGCGATGGCCTGCTCCATCTCCTCCTTCATCCCCATCCGGTCGAAGCGGTGGAAGCTGTCGCCCTCGACGAACGCGGCCGAGACCTGCTCGCGCCGGAAGATCTGCTCGAAGGTCCGCATCACGGAGGTGGTGCCGGCGCCGGAGGAGCCGGTGATCGCGACGATCGGGTGACGTGTCGACATGGCGGCCTCCTCAGGTCGCCGCGCGGTAGAGGCCGCGCAGGCCGTAGAGCGGGTAGCTGATGTCGTCGGCGTCGTTCGGCTCCTCGTGGTAGCGCACGATCCGCTCGACCTCCTCGCGACAGCCGAAGATGAACCCCACCCGCTGGTGCAGGTCGGTGGGCTCGATGTCGAGGATCCGGGTGCGCCCGGTCGAGGCGAGCCCGCCCGCGTGCTCGATCAGTAAGGCGATCGGGTTGGCCTCGTAGAGCAGCCGCAGCCGCCCTTGGACGTCGGGGTTGCGGGTGTCGCGCGGGTAGAGGAACACCCCGCCGCGGGTCAGGATGCGGTGCGTCTCGGCGACCAGCGACGCGACCCAGCGCATGTTGAAGTCCTTGCGCCGCGGTCCGGCGACGCCGGCGAGGCACTCGTCAATGTAGCGGCCGACGGGCCGCTCCCAGAACCGCCGGTTGGAGCTGTTGACCGCGAACTCCGAGGTGGTGGCCGGCAGCGTGATGTCGGGGTGGGTCAGGATGAACTCGCCCAGGTCCGGGTCGAGGGTGAAGCCGTGCACGCCGCGGCCGACCGACAGGACCAGCAGCGTCGAGGGACCGTAGATGGCGTAGCCGGCGGCGACCTGCCGGGAGCCGGGCTGGAGGAAGTCGGCGGTGGCCGCGTCGACCCCGGGGGTCGGGGCGCGGAGGATCGAGAAGATGCTGCCGACGGAGACGTTGACGTCGATGTTCGACGAGCCGTCGAGCGGGTCGAAGGCGAGCAGGTACTTGCCCCGTGGGTACGCCGAGGGGATCGGGTACGGCTCCTCGAGCTCCTCCGACGCCATCCCGGCGACCTGGCCGCCCCACTCGGTGGTCCGGAGGAAGATCCCGTTCGCGACGACGTCCAGCTTCTGCTGCTGCTCGCCCTGCACGTTCACGGCGTCGGCCTTCCCGAGCACCCCGGTGAGCGCGCCCGAGGCGATGCGGCGGGAGATCGCCTTGCACGCCAGCGCGACGTCGAGGATCAGTGCGTTGAGCTCGCCGCTGGATCCGGGGTGGCGGCGCCGTTCCTCGATGAGGAACCTGGCCAAGGTCGAACGGTCGGTGATCATCCGCGTCGCCCCTCCTGTGGTGGTTGCTGTGGAGGACGAGCGAACCAGCGGGAGCGGGGCGGCCACATCCAGCGCAGGGGTGAGCAGGTGGGTGACGGTTCCGGCGCGATCCGGGCGACGGTACGACGGGCCTGGGGCGGTGCGCGGGCGAGGTCACCCGTGCGGTCCACCCGCCGGGGTGAGCCCCGGCCGGCCCGAGCGGGCCTAGCATCGGCTCCTCGTGAGGCTTCGACGCTCCCTGCCCAAGGCGGCCCTGCTGGCCGGCTACGACGGGCTCATCTGCGACCTCGACGGGGTGGTCCACCGCGGCGGGGTCGCCGTGCCGGCGGCGGTCGGCACCCTCAACAGCGCGCTGCGTGCCCGCCGGCGGCTGACCTTCGCGACCAACAACGCGTCCCACCCGCCCGAGGCGGTGGCCGACCACCTGCGCTCCCTCGGGCTCGAGCGGTCGGGCTGGTCGGTGGTGACCAGCGCGCAGGCCGCGGCGCACCACCTGCGCGACGCGCTCGGCACCGGTGCCCGGGTCGTGGCGGTGGGCGGTCCGGGGGTCACCGCGGCGCTGACCGCCGCCGGCCTGGTTCCGGTCCGCGTGGACGCCGCCGATGCCTCCGCCGCCGGCGCCCTGGTCCAGGGCCTGGGGCCGGACGTGTCGTGGACCGAGCTGGCCGCGGCGTCCGTGCTGGTCCGCGAGGGGATGCCCTGGGTGGTGACCAACACCGACCTGCTACTGCCGGGAGCCCGCGGCCCGCTGCCCGGCAACGGGACCCTGGTCGAGGTGGTCAGGACCGCGAGCGGGGTCGAGCCGTCGGCGATGGGCAAGCCCGGACGGGCCATGTTCGAGCTCGCCCGTGGCGCGATGGGGACCTCGCGGCGTCGTACCCTCGTGTGCGGGGACCGGCTCGACACCGACATCGCCGGCGCGGTGGCCGCCGGCCTCGACTCGGTCCTCGTCCTGTCCGGCGTCTCCTCGCTGCGCGACCTGGCCCTGGCCGCTCCGGCCCAGCGGCCGCGCTTCGCCGCCCCTGACGTCGGCGGTCTGCTGGCGGTGCCGCACCCGCTGCTCCCGGGCCGCTCCGGCCGCGCCGTGGTCTCCCGAGGCGGGCTGCCCGAGCCGGTGCCGTCGGCGGATCCCCAGCGCCGGCTTGCCTCGGTCGTCGCCCTCGCCTGGTGGGTGCTGGACGCCGGTGGCGAGCTGTGCCGCGACCCGGACGCGTGGGAGGAGCTTGAGCGCCGGGTCAGCCCGCCTCGCGCGGCGTCAGCGGCTGGATGACCCGGCCCTCGAACTCGTCCCACACGCGGTCGGCGCGGCTGGCGACCGTGCGCACGACCTTGCCGGCGACGCCGCTGTGCGGCAGGTGCGGGTGCGGCCGGGTGGGGGAGCGGCGCGCGGCGAGCGCCAGTCGGTCGCCGAGCCGGTGCGACTCGACCTCGGAGAGTCGCTCCGAGACCCGCGCGACCAGGTCGCGCTCGAGCTCGGCGACGGACTCGAGGTCGGTGCGCACCATCGTCCACACCTGCTCCCAGGCGCGGCCGACGTTCTGGGCCTGGCCGTACTGCTTGGCCTTCGCGATCACCAGCGCCCGCTCCAGGCGCTTCGCGGAGCGGAGGTACTCCCGGGTCAGCGAGCGGGCCTCCGGGTCGTGTTTGCGGGCGGCGGGGAGCACGATGTCGGCCACGGCGGCGAGGTGCTGCGTGGTCGCGACGAGGAAGTCGTCGGTGCAGGCCCTCCGGTCGCCCGGGCGCTGGCCCGGCAGCCGCGACACGGCCTGGCCGAGCCGGTCCTGCAGGGTGCTCAGGTGGTCTTCGATGGTGGTGCGCAGTGTCGTCATCGGTGCTCCTCGGCGAGAGAGACGATCGGGTCTGCCTGAAGCCTGCGCCGCCGATTCACAAAGGCACAAGGATGGGAATCGGCTCCCCCGTCGCCCTCACCCGCGGGGGTGAGGGGCATCCCCCGGGCGCGGGCGCACGCCGCCCGGCACCCGGGTACGACGGGCTCAGGGACGCGCGAGCGCCGGCACCAGGGCGCGGTGGACCGCGTCGCACGCGGCCGCCAGCCGCTGGKGGGCGCGGGCCGCGCCGCCAGTGGTCCACCCGTCGAGCGCGGGCTCGAGCAGGGCGCGGCCGAGCGCGAAGCCCAGCGCCCGCTGCTCGCCGTGGGCCTGCGCCAGGGCGGCGAGGGCGGCCAGCTGGTCGCTGACCGCGGACACCCTGTGGCCGGCGGAGAGGAACCACACCGCCGGCACCTCCGCGGGCACCGCCTCGTCGAGCACCTCGAGGGTGTGTTGGGCCACCGCGGTGGCCGCGATCGTGTGGCCCGCCCGCGGGCCCGGCGCCGAGAGCAGCCGCAGGATCAGCCGGGCCGGGTCGCAGCGCACCTCGGCCGCCGCACGGAAGACCGCCTGGACCGCGTTGACGGTGACGGCCCGGGTGACGCCGACCGCGCTGCCCGGCATCGCCGGCAGGGCGACGGTGACCACCGGGACCAGCCCGGCCTGCTGGGCCAGTGCCGCCGCGGCGGCCACCGCCGGAGCGTCGACATGGGCCTCGCCGCGGGGGAACTCGCCCGGACGGCGGTTCGCGCGGACCTCGACGAAGCTCGCCCCGACCGCCCGGGCGGCGTCGAGCGAGCGCCCGATGTCCCCGGTGCCGCGCCCGAGGGCGAGGTGTACGCCGAGCGCGGTGCCGTCGCCCGCCGGTGGGGCCACCGGCGGGCGGAGCTGCTCGGTGTAGCCGGCGGAGAGCAGCACGCCGCCGAGCGACGCGCTCGGCCCCGGCGGGTGCACAGCGAACTCCACGAGATCGAGGGCCGCCTCCCCGCACAGCCCGCGATCGCGCAGTGCCATGTCGGCGTAGTCATCGAGGACGAGGACGCCGAAGCCCGGCCGGGCCAACGCTCCGAGGGTGAGGTCGAGGCGGGCCATGCCGGGAACCTACGAGCGCGCCCGCCCGGTATCCTCGCCCGGCGAGGGGGGAAGAGGGGTGGATCGCCTCGCCCCCGCCTCCCCGGCAGCGCGTGGGATCAGGCGGGCAGTGCGGTCAGCAGCGGGTCGAAGGCCGCGCGGCAGCGCACCGAGGCGTCGCTCGCCGCGACCACCAGCGCCGCGTCCTCGGTCCGGTTGTGGAGGTCGATCGCCCCGCTGTCCGGACCGTCGCGGTGGGCGTTGAGGAAGTCGTAGAGCATCCAGTCCAGCGCACACGCGGCCGCAAGGCGGTCGGCCTCCGGCAGGTCGGCGGCCGCGATCGTCGCCCGCAGTGCCGCCCGGTGCTCCTCCACCGCCGCCTCCTTGTTCACCCCGGAGCTGTCGTGCAGGAGCATGCCGAGGGTCGCCGGGAGGCGGCGCCCGTCGGTCGTCCGCACCACCCAGCGGGCGCCGGTCCAGGGCCGCTCCGGGTCGGCGACCACCAGGTCGCCGTACCCGCCGACGACGCCGAGGGTCGGGTCGTCGAGGGTGCCCTCGAGCGGGGCCGGGCCGAGCAGCCCGATCGGCTGGCGGGCCAGCACGCTGACCAGGGTCGCGGTGCCTACGATCTGGCCCGCCCGGACGTCGATCCGGCCGGCGCTGACGGCCACCGCGGCGGCGTACTCGTGGCACAGCCGGTCCAGGGACCGGTGCAGCTCGCGCAGCGCCCGCTGCTCGCCGGGGTCCGGGCGTCGGCCGCCCCCGAGCACCTCGCCGAGCCGGCCGGTCGCGATGATCAGCGCGTCGTCGAGGGCCTCCAGGTGGGTGGGCAGAAGGCGGTCGGGCTCGTCGTCGACCGCGACCAGGTCGGGCAGCGAGATCGGGGCACCGGCACTGGTGGCCCAGTAGAAGCCGGCCTGTCCCTCGTCCTGGACGATGCGCGGGCGTGCCACGGGCGTCAGGCCCCGCTCGTCGCCGGCTGGCTCCGGGCGGCGTCGATCCAGCGGGTCCACTGCTCGAGGCCCTCGCCTGAGCGGGCGCTCAGCTCGATCACCTCGGCGCCGGGGTTGACCGTGGCCAGGTTGGCACGGAACAGGTCGAGGTCGAAGTCGAGGTGGGGGAGCAGGTCCAGCTTGTTGACCAGCACCACGTCGACCGCGCGGAACATGACGGGGTACTTGAGCGGCTTCTCCTCGCCCTCGGTGATCGCGTAGATCATCACCGAGCGGTGCGCGCCCACGTCGAACTCGGCCGGGCAGACCAGGTTGCCGACGTTCTCGACGAACAGCACGTCGAGGCCGTCGAGGTCGAGCCGGCCGAGCGCGTCGGCGACCATCGGCGCGTCCAGGTGGCACTCGCCCCCGAACCCGTCGGCGGTGTTGAGCAGCGAGACCCGCGCCCCGGCGGCGGCCAGGCGGTCGGCGTCGATGCTGGTCTCGATGTCGCCCTCGATGACGCCCACCCGCTCGGGCGCGGGCAGCGTGCGCAGGGTGCGCTCGAGCAGCGTGGTCTTCCCGGCGCCCGGCGAGGACATCAGGTTGATGGTGAGGACCCCGGCGTCGTCGAGCACCCTGCGGTTCTCGGCGGCCCGGCGGTCGTTCTCGTCGAAGATCCGCTCGAGCACCACGATCCGGTCGGCCCCGGTCTCGTAGCCGGAGTGGTCGCCGAGGTGCTCGTCGTGCGGGTGGTCGTGGTCGTGCCCGTGACCATGTCCGTGACCGTGCCCGGTCTCGTCGTCGTGGCGGTGGAAGCGTCCCATGGTGGTGCCCTCCTAGGAGACCGGCCGGCGGGCCGCCGGCGTCCGGTCGTCGAGGTCGATGGTGGTGATCAGGAACTCCTCGCCGCTGACGATGTCGAGCGCGGCGGCGCCGCAGTGCGCGCACACCAGCACGAGCACCTGCTCCACCTCGGTGTCGCGCCCGCAGGAGCGGCAGTTGCCGACGACGGACACCGACTCGACCACCAGCTGCGAGCCGGCCAGCGGGCCGTCGGCGCTGACCAGCCCCCAGCAGTAGGTGAGCGTGCCGGGGATGACCTGCCGCAGCTTGCCCACCTTGAGGTGGACGGCGGCCACCTTGCGGTCGCCCGCGGCCTTCTCGACGACCTGGTGGATGGTGCGGCACAGGGACAGTTCGTGCATGTTTCTCCTTCGGGCTGGTCAGCGCCGCAACGTCTGGGACGGCGACTCGCCGAACCGTTTGCGGTAGGCGGCCGAGAAGTTGCCGAGGTGGTTGAAGCCCCACCTCTCGGCGACCTCGGTGACAGTCACGCCGTCCCTGGGCAGGGCGTCGGCGAGCTGGTTGCGGGCGCGCTCCAGCCGGCGGTCGCGCACGTAGTTCATGGGGGTGGTGCGCAGGTCGTCGTGAAACGCCTGCTGGATCGAGCGCACGCTGCGGCCGGTGTGGAAAGCGATGTCGCGCAGCGTGATCGGGTCGGCGAGGTGCTCCTCGATGTAGTTCACCGCCGCGCGTACGGCGGCCCGGCCACCCGTGTGCGAGACGTCGGTGAGGTCGTGGTGCATGTTCGAGTCCTGCACCCACAGCAGCGAGGAGATGACCAGCTCCTCGAGCGGCCCGGCGCCGATGCCCTGCTGGATCAGCGAATCGGGGGTCATCACCTCGCTGGAGAGCAGCTGGATCGCGCCGTGCCAGCGCACCGCGGGGTCGGTGGTCAGCAGCATCTCGGGCGCGAAACGGACCGGCCGGTCGACGCTGCGGCCCAGCATCCGGGCCAGCTGGCGCAGCAGGGCCGGCACCTCGATCCGCACGATCAGCAGCGGCGTGTCGAAGGACAGCTCGAGCCTGAGGTTGGTGCGCGGGTTCACCACGATCGCCTGGTAGGTCAGGCCGGTGACCGGCGTGCCGTCGTACTTGCACTCCATGAGGCCGGTGGTGGGCATCAGCACCGTGTAGTGGTCGCCGGTCGCGGCGAAGTCGAGGCGTGCGGCGTGGTGGTAGTCGAGGTGGGCCAGGGTCACGTCGCGCAGGCGGACCGCGTGCATCGAGGCCTGGAAGGGCTCGGTGGTCGTGCCGTCGAGGACGGCGAGGCGGTGCTGACCCAGCAGGTAGCCCGCGAGCGTCTCGGCCTCCTCTCGATCGCCGGTGCAGAAGATCTCGGCTCCGGCCAGCGCGGTCGGCACACCTCGTGACCGGATGCGGCGACGCACGGGCATCGTCGTCCGGGAGGTGTTGATGAAGCCGAGCTTCGCCAATCGGGTCATAAGCCCGAGTGTGGCCGAACCGAGCGGCCTTTGTGCGCTCTGGCGACCACAATTCTGCGCGAATTGGATAGTCAGTGCGCATCCCTGACATCTCGGGCTCCGCGCGGAGGAGAGTTGCGTTCATGCATCACAGGTCTGCGCGTTTTGGATTTCGCCTGCGCTGTTTCGATAGCAGGCGGCCGCGGCCGTTCCTATGGTGATGGGACGTTCATCACATCCGGCCGGGTCCACCGGCGGGACGACACCCCTCCGAGGAGCGCGCATGACCGCAGTACCGACGGTCCATCAGCAGGCCTCGCTCGACTCCCTGATGGAGCGCCTCGACGACCCGCAGGTGGCGGCGGCGCTGACGAACCTGCTCGACCACGCCGACCTGCTCGCCATCCTGATCGTGGGCCTCGACGGCCTGGTCGGGCGCAGCGAGACGATCGGCGCCGCCCTCGCCGAGGGCCTGAGCGACCTGCGCGGCATCGCGGGCAACGGTGACGGCGACGTGGTCGCCAGCCTCACGACGCTGTCCGCGGCGCTGCCGAAGCTGGTCCCGGTGATCACCGAGGTGATCGAGTCCGGCCTGGTCGACACCGTCATCGATTCGGGGATCACCGACCCCGCGATGATCACCGAGGTGTCGCGGATCGGCCGGGGCCTGACCGCCGGAGCTGCGGCCGCCAAGGACCAGCCGATCGAGGTCAACGGCATCTTCTCCGCCATGAAGCTGCTCAAGGACCCCGACATCCAGCGGGCGGTCAGCTACTTCGCTGCCGTCGCCAAGTCCATCGGCGTCGAACTCGGCAAGAGCTGACCCCAGAGAAAGGCAGAACACACCGATGTCCTCAGTCCTGTGGCTCCAGGGCGGTGCTTGCTCCGGCAACACCATGTCCTTCCTCAACGCGGAGGAGCCGAACGTCGTCGACCTCATCGTCGACTTCGGTCTCGAGCTCCTCTGGCACCCCTCCCTCGGCCTCGAGCTCGGCGCCAACGCCCAGAAGATCTTCTGGGACTGCGCGCGCGGTGACCGGCCGCTCGACATCTTCGTCTTCGAGGGCACCGTCATCGAGAAGGACGGGTACGACGTCTTCGCCGAGCGGCAGATGAAGGACTGGGTCACCGACCTGGCCAACGCCGCCTCGATCGTCGTCGCGATCGGCGACTGCGCCTGCTGGGGCGGCATCCCCGCGATGGAGCCCAACCCGTCGCAGTCGACCGGCCTGCAGTTCCACAAGCGCGACAAGGGCGGCTTCCTCGGCCCGGACTGGAAGTCGAAGGCCGGCCTGCCGGTCATCAACATCCCCGGCTGCCCGTCGCACCCGGATTGGATCACCCAGATCATCGTCGCGCTCGCGACCGGCCGCACCGCCGATATCGCGCTCGACGACCTGCACCGGCCGCAGACCTTCTTCAAGACCTTCACCCAGACCGGCTGCACCCGCGTGCAGTTCTTCGACTACAAGCAGTCGACGGTCAGCTTCGGCGAGGGCACCCGCACCGGCTGCCTCTTCTACGAGTTCGGCTGCCGCGGCCCGATGACCCACAGCCCGTGCAACCGGATCCTGTGGAACCGGCAGTCGAGCAAGACCCGCGCCGGCATGCCCTGCCTGGGCTGCACCGAGCCCGAGTTCCCGTTCTTCGACCTCAACAAGGGGACGGTCTTCAAGACGCAGAAGATCTCGGGAGTCATCCCCAAGGAGGTGCCGGAGGGCGCCGACCACCTCACCTACATGGCCCAGGCCTCCGCCGCCCGGATCGCTGCACCGCAGTGGTCCAAGGAAGACATGTTCGTCGTCTGACGCCCGGATCTGACACAGAGAAGAGACGCTCCACATGACCAGCACCGACCTTTTCGTCAGCCCCCTCGGCCGGGTCGAGGGCGACCTCGACGTCCGCGTCACGATCACCGACGGCGTCGTCACCGACGCCTGGACCGAGGCCGCGATGTTCCGCGGCTTCGAGATGATCCTCAAGGGCAAGGATCCGCAGGCGGGCCTCATCGTGACGCCGCGCATCTGCGGCATCTGCGGCGGCAGCCACCTCTACAAGGCCTGCTACGCCCTCGACACGGCGTGGAAGACCCACGTCCCGGAGAACGCCACCCTGGTGCGCAACATCGCCCAGGCGTGCGAGACCCTCCAGTCGATCCCGCGCTACTTCTACGCGCTGTTCGCGATCGACCTCGTCAACAAGAACTACGCCAAGTCCAAGCTGTACGACGAGTGCGTGCGCCGCTTCGCGCCGTACGTCGGCACGGCGTACCAGAAGGGCGTCGTCCTCTCGAACAAGCCGGTCGAGGTCTACGCGCTGTTCGGCGGCCAGTGGCCGCACAGCTCGTTCATGGTCCCCGGCGGCGTGATGAGCGCGCCCTCGCTGGCCGACATCACCCGGGCCACCGCGATCCTCAACCACTGGAAGGACAACTGGCTCGAGGCCGAGTGGCTCGGCTGCTCGATCGACCGGTGGCTCGAGATCAAGACCTGGGAGGACATGCTCGAGTGGGTCGAGGAGAACGAGTCGCAGTACAACTCCGACTGCGGCTTCTTCATCCGCTACTGCCTCGACGTGGGCCTGCACAAGTACGGCGGCGGGGTCGGCAACTACATCGCCCCCGGCACCTACTTCGAGCCCTCGCTCTACGACCACCCGACCTCGGAGGGCCGCAACGCGGCGCTGATCGGCCGTTCGGGCGTCTACGCCGGCGGCAAGCACTTCGAGTACGACCACCTGCGGGTCTCCGAGGACGTCTCGCACTCGTACTTCAAGGGGGACCGGCCGCTGCACCCGTGGGAGGGCGAGACGATCCCGCTCGACGTCGAGGAGGCGCGCAAGGCCGGCAAGTACTCCTGGGCGAAGTCGCCGCGCTACGACGTGCCGGACCTCGGCCGGATCCCGCTCGAGGCCGGCCCGCTGGCCCGCCGCATGGCCGCCGGCAACCCGGACCGCGCGGAGCACCAGGACTACGACCCGCTGTTCATCGACATGATGGCCAAGCTCGGCCCGTCGGTCTTCGTGCGCCAGATGGCCCGCATGCACGAGGGGCCGAAGTACTTCAAGTGGGTCATGGACTGGCTGTCGCGGATCGACCTCCACGGCTCGTTCTACACCAAGCCCGAGGAGCCGCAGTCCGGCAAGGGCTTCGGTGCCACGGAGGCAGCCCGCGGTGCTCTCCAGGACTGGATCGTCATCGAGGACGGCAAGATCGAGAACTACCAGGTCGTCACGCCGACGGCCTGGAACATCGGTCCGCGGGACTCGAACTCGACCAACGGCCCGATCGAGTCGGCGCTGATCGGCTCGCCGATCGTCGACATCGAGGACCCGGTCGAGCTCGGCCACGTCGCCCGCTCGTTCGACTCCTGCCTGGTCTGCACCGTCCACGCGTACGACGGCAAGACCGGCCGCGAGCTGAACAAGTTCGTCGTCAACGGGATGGTCTGAGCCGGGCGGCTGACACGATGACCGACGTGCTGCCCCACGAGCTGCTGAGCGACGAGTTCGCCCCGCCGCCGTGCGAGCTGCTGGTGATGGGCTGCGGCAACATCCTGCGCGGCGACGACGCGCTGGGGCCGCGGCTCATCCGCCGGCTGTTCGCCGAGGGCGTGCCGCAAGGAGTGCGGCTCGTCGACGGGGGCACGGCGGGGATGGACGTCGCCTTCCAGATGCAGGGAGCAGCACGCGTCGTCATCGTCGACGCGGCGATGACCGGCAACCCCCCGGGCACCCTCTACCGGGTGCCTGGGGAGGAGCTGGCCGAGCTGCCGCCGGCATCGGGGCTGCACACCCACTCGTTCCGCTGGGACCACGCCCTGGCGTTCGGGCGCTGGCTGCTCGGGCCGAAGTGCCCGACGGACGTGACGGTGCTGCTGGTCGAGGTCAAGGACGTCGCACCCGGCGAGGACCTCTCGCCGGAGGCGATGCGGGGCCTGGAGGACGTGGTCGCGCTGCTGCGCGCGGAGTTCTTCCCCGCGCCGGAGGCGGACAGCGTCGAGGTGACGGCCGACGGCTACCTGCACCTGGGCGCGGAGCTGGTGGAGCGCTACTTCCCGTCGGGGGTGGTGGGCGCGCTGCGCGACGGGGAGGGCATCTACCTGGTGCCGATCCGCAGCCAGGCCAACGGTGGCCACCTGCTCAAGCAGCGCAACGCACGGGGCGACCGGTCGCTGCTGCTGCGCGAGATCTTCGACAGGGATCCCGTTCCGGGCCCGAAGCGCGTTGACTGGGACGTGCAACGCGGGGCCCTGGCGGTGCGGTTCGACTGATCCGGTCCCGTCCCCGCGGCGGAGGAGGCGCGCGATGGACGAGGAGCCGGCCCACCGACGAGACACGGAACCGATGGAGGAGGAGAAGGCAAGGGCACGCAAGGAGTGGCGCACGCAGGCGCCGAGCGGTCGGCACGAGGCCTACGCGGTCGAGACCGTCGTCGTCCCCGAGAGGGGGCAGTGGGCGGTCGACGTCGTGGTCGTCTTCGAGGACGAGGTCGTCCGCCACCGCATCGACACCTACCGCACCGAACGACTGGCACGGATCAGTGCCGACCTGATCAGGCGGACCGCGCTCCGGGAGCTCCCGGGCGGTCCCATCAACGGATGACCCGGCACCACGCCGGGGCACGACATGGAAGGGCGAGTTCCATGGGCGAAGGCCTCAGCGACCTCCCGCGACCCCAACCGCTCGGGGTGTTCCCGCTCCCGGCGGGCTACCTCCTGATCCCTGCCAGCGACGATCCCGCCGTCGACGAGGCCCGTACGACGATGCTGGCGGGCCGCCTCCCCACGACCTGGCCCGATGCCCTGGCCGCCCACCGGCTGGCCCACGCCGGCGACCTCGACGGCGCGCTGGCAGCCGTGGGCGACGACGGGGCCGGCACGTTCAACCGCTACGTGATCGACCCGACCGGGGTCGACCGCGCCGCCCTGCGCGCGTCCCTGCCCGCCGGGCTGGCGCCCCTCGTGGACGTGGTCGCCTATGCGTGCGGCCTCAGCGACGTCGCGCCCGGGGAGGGAGAGGCGACCGGCGAGGTGCTGGCCCTGGTGCGGGCCGCGCGGGCGACCTCCCTCCTCGAGGCGGGCGACGCGACCGGTGCGGTCGGCGTGCTGAACGACGCGGCGGAGGCGGCCGAGCCGGTCTCCGTCCCGCTCGCCGCGATCCTGCTCGGCAACGCCGCGGTGATTGCGCACGACCACAGCCTGCCCCACGCCGACCCGGTCAACGAGCTCGGTGCGGTCCTCAAGGTGCTGGAGGACGCCGACCTCCCGGTCGCTCGGGCCGAGCTGCACCTGCAGCGCGGGCTGTGCCTGCACCGGCCGGCGGCCGCTGACCGACGCGGTCGACGAGTACTACTCGGCGCTCCAGCTGGTCGGCCAGGCCAGCGCCCCGCACGTGTGGGCGAGCGCGAACCTCAACCTCGGCACGGCGTACCTGACGATGCCAATGGTCGAGGCCAGCGACCAGCTCCGCGCCGGCATCGCGATGCAGGCGCTGCGCGCCTCGCTCGAGGTGTTCACCCAGGAGGACTTCCCGCAGGAGTGGGCGAGCGCGCAGATGAACCTGGCCAACGCGCTGGTCTACACGCCCTCGACCCACCAGGGCGACAACATCGTCGAGGCCGTCGAGCGCTACGAGGAGGTGCTCGAGCTGCGCCAGCGGCAGGGTGACCCGCTCGGCCGGGCGCGGATCCTGGCCAACCAGGGCAATGCGCTGGCCCACCTCGGGGTGTTCGACCACGCGAAGTCCAAGCTGCACGAGGCCCGCTTCCTCTTCGAGGAGCAGGGCGACGTCGACGCGGTGATGGCCGTGCGCGGCGTGCTCGACGAGATCGCCCGCCAGGTGGTGCCCGGCAGCCAGGGACCGAAGTTCGGGGTCCCCCAGGGCGAGGAGGTGGAGCTGGTCCGCGAGCTCCGCGAGCAGGGGGTCGAGTCATGACGAGCCTGGCCGACCGGCCGGTCGCACCGGCGCCCGAGGACCGCGACGTCGAGGTCCTCGCCCAGGCGCTCGACGACGCGGTCGCCGCGCTCGCCGAGGTCAC
The DNA here is from genome assembly GCF_007829375.1 of Nocardioides sp. J9. Classification (NCBI taxonomy): domain Bacteria; kingdom Bacillati; phylum Actinomycetota; class Actinomycetes; order Propionibacteriales; family Nocardioidaceae; genus Nocardioides; species Nocardioides sp. J9. The sequence goes on from NZ_VLJQ01000109.1 coordinate 15,948, forward strand.
CGACCCCTCGGGCCAGCGCGTCGCGCAGGCGCTGCGCTCCTCGCTGGAGGACGTGCACCGGGCCGCCCTCGTCCACGTCGTACGACGCCTGCGGGACGACGCACGCGGCAAGGAGCTGCTGTTCGAGATCGTCGACGAGCCGGTCGTGCGGATGGTGCTGCTGATGCACGGCATCATCCGTCCCGACCCGATGACGCTCGCCCGGCAGGCCCTTGAGCAGGTCCGCCCCCAGCTGCAGTCCCACGGCGGCGACGTGGAGCTGGTCCGGATCGAGGGCGGCACCGCCTTCGTGCGCCTCTCGGGTGCGTGCAACGGCTGCTCGATGTCCGCGGTGACCATGCGCAACGGGGTCGAGGAGGCGCTCAAGGCCCAGGTGCCCGGCATCGAGCGAGTCGAGGTGCTGCCCAACGAGCCCGGCCCGACGCTGATCCCGCTCGGGGAGGTCGGCATCCGCACGGCCACGCCCGAGCGGGGCTGGGTGCGCAGCCTGCCGATCGGCGAGTTCACGCTCGACGCGATCACGGCCGTCGAGCTGGTCCCGGACGGCGCTCCGGCCGTCGACGCCATCGTGGTCAACGTGGGCGGCCAGCTGTCGGCGTACGTCAACGAGTGCGCGCACCTCGCGATGCCCCTCGACGACGCCGAGCTGGACACCAGCGACGGCTCGCTCACCTGCGCCCACCACGGCTACTGCTTCGACGCGCTGAGCGGCGAGTGCCGGACCTTCCCCGGTGCCCAGCTCGAGCAGCTGCCGCTGCGGGTCGAGGACGGCGAGGTCTGGATCAGGGTGTCGGCATGAGGGTGTCGGCATGAAGGTCCGGGTGATCCCGACGGGCTCCGAGCACCTCGGTGCCCGGCTGGGCGTGGATCCGTTCGCCCCGGCGGGACCGGCGCCGGAGACCTACGGGAGCTGGCGGCCCGAGGTGGTCGTGGGGGCCACCTCGGCCGGTGGCCTGCTCCTGCCGCAGGCGGAGCCGACGGCGTCGTACGTCTACGCGCCGCGCGGGGTGTGGCTCGAGGACGAGCTCCTGGTGGTGGCCGACACGGGCAACCACCGGGTGCTGGTCTTCGACCGGATCCCGTCGACGGACGGCGAGCCGGCGGACGTCGTGCTCGGCCAGCCGGACGCGACGTCGGAGGGCCCGCAGGCGGGCGGCCGGGGACCCGACCAGGGCATGCACCTGCCGACCGGGCTGCTCCGCACGCCTGACGGTCGCTTCCTCGTCGCCGACGCCTGGAACCACCGGATCCTGGTCTGGGACCGGGTGCCGTCGGGGGACCGGGCGCCGGACCTGGTGCTCGGCCAGCCGTCGGCGAGCGACGTCGAGCCTAATCGCGGCGGCGCGCCGTCGGCGACGAGCTTCTACCAGCCGTTCGGGATCGCGCTGGTCGACGGGCGCTTCTACGTCGCCGACACCTACAACCGCCGCGTGCTGGTGTGGGTGGACGGGGTGCCGACCGATCCCGACGTCCCCGCCGACATCGTGCTGGGCCAACCGGACCCCACCTCGCGCGGGGAGAACCGCGACGGTCCGGTGGCGCCCGACTCCTTCCGCTGGCCGCACATGGTCACCGGCAACGGCGGCGGCATCGTGGTCGCCGACGCCGGCAACCACCGGCTGCTCGGGTGGCATCGCCACCCCGACGGCGACGTGCCCGCCGACTACGTGCTGGGCCAGCCCGACATGGGCACCGGCGTCGAGTTCCCCTACCGGCCGCAGACCGGCACCGGCCTCCGCTTCCCGTACGCCGCCGTCCGCACCCCTGACGGGCTGGCGGTCGCCGACACGTCGAACAACCGGGTGCTGCTGTGGGAGGGCGACCCCCGCGACCAGCACACCGAGCCCGCCTGGGTCCTGGGCCAGCCGACCTTCGCCGCGAACGGCGAGAACCGCTGGGAGCAGGTCGGCCCGGACACCCTGTGCTGGCCCTACGGCCTCGCCGCGTCCGGCGACCGGCTCGCCATCGCCGACTCGGGCAACAACCGCGTCGTGGTCTGGAGGCGGGGATGACGCGGACCACGACCGCCGGCCGCAGCATCGAGGTGCGCGGCGTGGTCCAGGGCGTCGGCTTCCGCCCGCACGTCGCGCGGCTGGCCGCCGCGCACGGCATCGCCGGCGAGGTGGGCAACGACGAGCTCAGCGTCTTCATCGAGGCCGAGGGCACCGCCGCGGCGCTCGACGCCTTCGTGGGCGCGCTGGTCGCGGAGGCGCCGCCGCTGGCGAGCGTCCTCGACGTCCGGGTGACCGACCGGGCGCCGTCCGGCGCCTCCGGGTTCCGGATCGTGCCGAGCCGGCACCGGGTGGGCGCGCGCACGCTGGTGCCGCCGGACGTCGCGGTGTGCGACGACTGCCTCGCCGAGATGCGCGACCCCGGCGACCGGCGCTACCGGCACCCGTTCATCACCTGCACCAACTGCGGCCCGCGGTTCACGATCATCACCGACCTGCCCTACGACCGGCCGGCCACGACGATGCGGGACTTCCCGCTGTGTGCCGCCTGCGCCGCGGAGTACGCCGACCCGGGGGACCGCCGCCACCACGCGCAGCCCGTCTCGTGCCAGGCCTGCGGGCCGCGACTGTGGTGGGAGCCCGTCGCGGACACCGACACCGTGGTGCTGGGTGACGACGACGTGCTGGTCCTCGCCCAGGGGATGCTGTCTGCGGGCCGGATCGTCGCGGTCAAGGGCGTCGGCGGCTTCCACCTGGCCTGCGACGCGACCTCGCCGGAGGCGGTCGACCTGCTGCGCGAGCGCAAGCACCGCCCGGACAAGCCGCTCGCGGTCATGGTGCGCGACCTCGAGCAGGCCCGCCGGGTCGTCGAGCTGACGCCGGCCGCGGAGGCCGCGCTGTGCCAGCCGTCACGGCCGATCGTGCTGCTCCCCCGTCGTACGGACGGGCCGCTGGCGCCGTCCGTCGCCGGGGACCTGGACGAGGTCGGCGTGATGCTGCCCTACGCACCGCTGCACCACCTCCTCTTCGAGCCGGTCCCGGGGTGGCCGGGCACCGGGGCGCCGCCGCTGCTCGTGATGACCTCCGGCAACCTCGCCGACGAGCCGCTCGCCTTCACCAACGCCGACGCGCGGGCCCGCCTGGCCGGGATCGCCGACGGCTTCCTGATGCACGACCGCGAGATCGCGGTGCCGTGCGAGGACTCGGTGGTGACCGTCGTGGACGGGGAGGAGGTCCCGGTCCGCCGCTCGCGCGGGTACGCCCCGCTGCCCGTCGCGCTGCCCGCGGAGCTCGGCACCGGGCCGACCGTGCTCGCCGTCGGCGCCGAGGTCAAGAACACCTTCTGCCTGGTGCGGGAGGATCTCGCGTTCTGCTCGGCGCACATCGGCGACATGGGCAGCCTGGAGAGCCAGACCGCGTTCGGCCGCTCGGTCGACCAGCTGGTGCGGCTGCGCGACGCCGAGCCCGAGCTGGTGGTGGCCGACCTGCACCCGGGCTACGCCACCCGACGCTGGGCCGAGGACCACGCCGCCGGGATCGGCCGCCCCCTGCTGACGGTCCAGCACCACCACGCGCACCTCGCGTCGCTGCTGGTGGACCGCGAGCGGGTGGGCACCCCCGTCCTCGGCGTCACGTACGACGGCACGGGCTACGGCTGCGACCGCCAGGTCTGGGGCGGGGAGATCCTCGCGATGGGCGCCGACCTGGCGACCTTCGAGCGCGCCGGACACCTGGCGCCGCTGCTGCTGCCGGGCGGCGAGGCCGCGGTGCGCAACCCGTTCCGGACGGCCCTGGCCCTCCTGGCCGGCGCGGAGGTCGCCACCGACTGGGCACCGGCCGACGTCGCCGCGGCGGAGGTGGCGCTGGTGCGCTCCCAGCTGGCGTCCGGCACCGCGTGCGTCTCCACGACCAGCGTCGGGCGGCTGTTCGACGGCGTCGCCGCGCTGCTCGGCGTGCGGCCTCGTGCCGGCTACGAGGCACAGGCCGCCGTCGAGCTGGAGGTGCTGGCCAGGAAGGCCCGCCACGGCGTACCGCTGGCCCTGCCGGTGGCCGGCGGCGTCATCGACTGGAGGCCGCTGGTCCACGACGTCGTTGCCGCGCTGGGGGGTGGCAACGAACCCGCCTCGGTGGCCCGGGGATTCCACGACGCGCTGGCCGCGGCCACCGCGGAGCTCGTGGTCGCCGAGGCGCGGGAGCGACAGATCGGCGTGGTGGGGCTGACCGGTGGCGTGTTCGCCAACCGCGAGCTGACCGCCGCGCTGCGCCAACGGCTGGCCCGGGCCGGCCTCGAGGTGCTCACCCACCGGCGGGTGCCCTGCAACGACGCCGGGCTAGCGCTCGGCCAGGCCGCGATCGGGCGAGCACTGGCCGCCCGAGGGTTGGCGTCACGGAGAGGAGTGGTCTGAATGTGTCTGGGAGTCCCGGGCCGGATCGAGAGGATCTGGTCCACCGAGGACGGCGCGCTGGTCGCGCTGGCCGAGTTCGTCGGGGAGGTGCGCCAGGTGTGCCTAGACTACCTGCCCGACCTGGTGGTCGGTGACTACGTCATCGTGCACGCCGGCTACGCGCTGACCCGGCTGACCGAGGAGTCCGCCCGCGAGACCGTCGCGATGATGGTCGACCTCGGGCTGCTGGCCGCCGACGAGCTGGCCGGCGGCAGCGCCGTGGTGGCGGCGATCCAGGCGCGGGAGTCGTCATGAGCACGACGTACGACGTCGGGGCCGCGCCGGGCCTGATCGACGAGGACCTCTCCGCCGACCTCGCCGGGGCCGCGCTGGCCCTGGCCCGCCGCTTCCACGCCGGCGCCACGCTGTGGGTGATCTCGCCCCAGTGGGAGCCGCACGCGCACCACGTCGCGGTCGAGTTCGTGCACCCGGTCGTCGTGGGCAAGCGGGCCCTGCCGTCCGTCGCACTGGTCGCCGCGGACACGGTCGCGGAGACCCGGATCGCCACCCGGCCCGGCGACGTCGTGCTTGCGGTGGCCGACGCCGCCGACGCGGCCGTCGCCGACGTGATGCGCCGCGCCCCCGCCTGGGGGGCCGAGACCATCTGGATCGGGTATGGCGAGCGTCCGCCCGCCGGCGCCGCGGACCACGTGCTGTGGGTACCCACGGCCGACCCGATGACGCCGGCGACCGGCCGGTTCGTGCTGATGTACCACCTGCTGTGGGAGCTCACCCACGTCTGCTTCGAGCACCCCGGCCTGCTGAAGCCCGAGGAGCCGGAGTGCACAGACGAGGTGTGCGTGACCTGCTCCGACGAGGGGCGGCTGGGCGAGGTCGTCGCGCCGCCGGCCGACCTGCTGTCGGGCGCGCTGGTGCGCACCGCCGACGGCGAGGAGTACGTCGACACGATGGTCGTCGGCGAGGTGGCTCCCGGCGACCTGATCCTGATCCACGGCGGGGCCGCCCTCACCCGGCTGGGAGAGGAGCCGGGCGCATGAACGACGAGAACACCGACTTCCTCTACCCGTTCATCGAGGCGCAGGAGACCGACGCGACGGCACTGCTGACCGACCTCGCGTCCTCGGCCCGGGCCAAGGCCACCGAGAGCGCCCGCCTGCAGGCGGCGTCGCTGGAGGAGTGGGGCCCCGAGATCGAGGCCGCGGGCCGGGCGATCGCCGAGCGGTTCGCCGCGGGCGGGCGGATGTACACCTTCGGCAACGGCGGCTCGTCCACCGACGCCGAGACGCTGGCCTCGCTGTTCGCGCGCCCGGCGCACGGCCGCCCGCTGGCGGCGCGCTGCCTGGCCGCGGACCAGGCGGTGATCACGGCGCTCGGCAACGACGTCGGCTTCGACGTCGTCTTCTCCCGCCAGCTGATGGCGCACGCGCGGCCCGGCGACATCGCCGTCGCGCTGTCGACCTCGGGCAGCTCCGAGGACCTGATGACGGCGCTGGTGGAGGCCCGGCGCCGGGGCCTGCTGACGATCGGCTTCTCCGGTCACGACGGCGGCCGGATGGCCGTCGCCGACGAGGTCGACCACTGCTTCACCATCCGGTCGCAGAGCATCCACCGGATCCAGGAGAGCCAGGCGCTCGTCGGCTACCGGCTCTGGGCGACCGCCCAGCACCACCTCGAGACCCTGCGGAAGGGGTATGCGTCATGACCAGCGAACGGCTGACCCCGTCGGCCCACGAGGTGCCGGACCCCGAGGACCGGACCCGGATCCGGATCGAGGAGTTCCGCAAGCGGCGCCCCCGGCTCGTCGACGAGGTGGTCACCATGGCCCACGGCGCCGGTGGGAAGTCCTCGGCGGCGCTCGTCGACCACGTCTTCGTGGAGGCCTTCCGCAACCCGGAGCTGGAGAACCTCGGCGACGGGGCGGTCCTCGCCCTCCCCACCGGTGAGCGGCTGGCGTTCTCGACCGACTCCTACGTCGTGGCGCCGTACGAGTTCCCGGGCGGGTCGATCGCCGACCTCGCGATCAACGGGACCGTCAACGACCTGGCCGTCAGCGGCGCGCGGCCGCAGTGGATTTCCGCGGCGTTCGTCATCGAGGAGGGATTCTCGATCGACAAGCTCAAGCAGCTGGCGGGCGAGATGCGGGCGGCGGCCGACGCGGCCGGCGTCCAGATCGTCACCGGTGACACCAAGGTCGTGCCCAACGGCGCCGCCGACGGGCTCTACATCACCACGTCCGGGGTCGGCGTGATCCCGGCCGGGTGCGAGCTCTCGCCGCTGGCGGTGCGCGCCGGCGACCGGCTGATCGTGTCCGGCACCATCGCCGACCACGGCATGGCGATCATGCTGGCCCGCGGCAACCTCGACATCGAGGCCGACATCGAGTCCGACTCCGCGCCCGTCAACGGGCTCGTGGAGGCCCTGCTCGCCGCCGCCCCCGGCACTCGCTGGATGCGCGACGCGACCCGGGGCGGACTCGGCACGGTCGCCAACGAGCTGGCCCAGGCCGCCGGGGTCGGGGTGGTCCTCGACGAGGGCCTGCTGCCGATCGACCCGACGGTGCTCGGCTGCTGCGACATGCTCGGCATCGACCCCGTCTACGTCGCCAACGAGGGCAAGTTCGTCGCCGTCGTCCCCGCCGACGAGGCGGAGGCCGCGGTGGCCGCGCTGCGCTCGCAGCCCGGCGGCGCGCAGGCCGCCGTGATCGGCGAGGTCCTCGCCGACCCACCCGGGATCGTGGCGATGCGGACGCCCTTCGGCGGTACCCGCATCGTCGACATGCTCGTCGGCGACCCGCTGCCCCGGATCTGCTGACCCACCGAACCCACGCAGGGAGATTGGAGACCCACCATGTGCCTGGGAATTCCCGGCCAGGTCGTCGAGATCGTCGATCCCGACGAGCACCTGGCCCGCGTCGACGTCAGCGGCGTCCGGCGCATCATCAGCATCAAGCTGCTCGCCGAGCAGGACGTCGTACCGGGGGACTGGGTGCTGGTGCACGTCGGGTTCGGGATGGCGAAGATCGACGAGCGGGAAGCGCAGCTGACGCTCGACCAGGTCCAGAAGATGGGCCAGGACTACCTGGACGAGATCGACATGTTCAAGAGCACCGACGTGGGAGATGGGATCAGCGCATGAAGTTCGTCGACGAGTTCCGCGACCCGGCCGCAGCCCGCGCCCTGGTCAAGTCCATCACCGAGATCGCCGGTGACACCGAGTGGAAGTTCATGGAGGTGTGCGGCGGGCACACCCACACGATCTACCGGCACGGCATCGAGCACCTGCTGCCCGAGAACATCGAGTTGGTCCACGGCCCCGGCTGCCCGGTCTGCGTGATCCCGATGGGCCGCATCGACGACGCCATGTGGCTCGCCGAGCAGCCCGACGTCGTGTTCACCACCTTCGGCGACATGATGCGGGTCCCCGGGTCCCGCGGGTCGCTGCTCGACGCCAAGGCGCGCGGTGCCGACGTCCGCTTCGTCTACTCGCCGCTCGACTCGCTCAAGATCGCGGTGGAGAACCCCGACAAGCACGTCGTCTTCTTCGCCGTCGGCTTCGAGACCACGGTGCCCTCGACCGCGGTGACCCTGCTGCGGGCCAGGACGCTCGGGGTGAAGAACTTCAGTGTCTTCTCCAACCACGTCACGATCGTGCCGCCGATCAAGGCGATCCTGGAGAGCCCGGACCTGCGGCTGTCCGGCTTCCTCGGGCCCGGCCACGTCTCGACCGTCGTCGGCATCCGGCCTTACCGGTTCGTGCCGGAGGTCTACGGCAAGCCCGTGGTGGTGGCCGGCTTCGAGCCGCTCGACATCCTCGCCTCGGTGCACATGCTGCTGCAGCAGTACGCCGGCGGGCGGTGCGAGGTCGAGAACCAGTACGCGCGCGTCGTACGACCGGAGGGAAACACGGCCGCGCTCAAGCTGATGGCCGAGACCTTCCAGCTGCGCCCGCACTTCGAGTGGCGCGGGCTCGGGTTCATCTCGCAGAGCGCGCTCAAGGTCCACGACGACTACGCCGACTTCGACGCCGAGGTGCGCTTCTCGATGCCCGGCGTGCGGGTCGCGGACCCGAAGGCCTGCCAGTGCGGCGAGGTCCTCAAGGGCGCGATCAAGCCGTGGGAGTGCAAGGTCTTCGGCACGGCGTGCACGCCGGAGACCCCGATCGGCACCTGCATGGTCTCGCCCGAGGGCGCCTGCGCCGCCTACTACAACTTCGGGCGGCTGCACCGCGAGACCGCGCTCATGGTCGGGCAGGGCGCACCCGTTGGCTGATCCCGGCGCCGGTGGCCCGGACGCGACCCGTCCCGCCGGCCACCGGCTGTTCGCCCAGTACGCGCACGCTCCGAACGCGCTGGGCTACTGCGGTCCTGCCGGATCCGCAGCACTGGTCGCCGCCGCGACCGGCTCGCCCCCGGTCGCGGCGGTCACCGAGATCGCCGAGGTGGCCCGCCGGTTCTCGGGTGCCTGGCCCTACCAGCGGCTGCTCGGCGAGCTGCTCGGCATCGACGACCCGCTCGACCCGCGGGTGGTGCGGGGCTACTGGACCGGCAACGATCTCGCCGCCGCTGTCGACGGGCGCGCCTTCGGCGAGCGGCTGCTCGCCGAGTTGAAGCCGCAGGCGGCGCACTACTGGGCGCACCTGACCGAGGACCTGCTCGTGGAGGCGGCGCCGAGCCACGCCTTCCACGTCCTGGCGGTCTACCCGTGGTCCCGCCTGCTCGGCCACGGCCCCGAGCCGCTGGGCGTCCTCGAGTCGTGCCGGGTCGGCTGGGCGGTGGTGGAGGAGGTACGGCCGGACGAGCTCGTCGTGCGCGGGCCGCGGCTCGGCTACCTGCCCGCATCGGGCGGGGCGGGCGGGCCGGCCCGGCTGGAGCTGGGGCCGGACGAGGTGCG